>NZ_CP019333.1:300000-435259 GCF_002163875.1 Gilvibacter sp. SZ-19
TCTTTACCCCGCAGGGAGATCTAAAATCTCTCCCTAAAGGCGCTACGCCTTTAGACTTTGCCTTTTCTATCCACACCGAAGTGGGTATGCGCACTCGTGGTGCCAAAGTAAATGGCAAGTTGGTACCGCTGAGTCACGAACTAAAAAGTGGTGATCAGGTAGAGATTTTAACCTCTGAAAAAGCAAAACCCTCTGCCAGTTGGTTAGATTACGTAACCACTGGGCGGGCGCGTTCTAAGATCAAATCCTCTTTAAAGGAAGAGGTCAAGGAGATCGCTGCAGAAGGCAAGGTTGTCTTGGCGCGTAAGTTAAAATCGCTCAAGATCGCCTTAGACGAAAAAACGGTAAATCAACTGGTGGTGTACTTTAAGCTGCAAACCAGTTTAGATCTTTTTTACCGCGTAGGCTCCGGGATCATCGACAACAAAATGCTTAAAGAATTCGCTGCCTCGCGCAACAACGCTCTGATCAGCTTCTTTAAGAATCGCATCCGCAAGCCGCAGGAAAAAGAGAACATCAACAAAGATGAGATCTCGGTAAATTACGATCAGCTTGTTTTTGGGAAAGATGAGCAGAAGCTGGATTTCACCATGGCCAACTGCTGTAATCCTATTCCAGGGGACCCTGTATTTGGTTTCACCACGGTGAACGATGGTATTAAAGTGCATAAAAAGAACTGCCCGAATGCGATTCAATTGCAGAGCAATTACAGCTACCGCATTTTACCCGCCAAATGGATAGATTCTAGCCAGCAGGATTTCAGTGTTGATTTGGAGATCACAGGAATTGACAACATCGGTCTGGTAAACGAAGTGACCAAGGTGATCTCTAACAATATGCATATCAATATGCGCTCTATCAATTTTAGCAGTAATGACGGCATATTCACAGGCTTGATCACGGTGGTGGTAAAGAACAAGACCATCCTTAATAATTTGGTGAATAACATCAAGAAAATTAACGGAATCGCTAAAGTATCAAGACTCTAAAAAAGTGTAACTTTGCCGCATATTATGAGTGCGAAAACGGCTAACAACAACCAAGCGATAGTTAAAAACGTTTTTACCGGTTACCTGGAAGAAAAAGGACACCGTAAAACGCCAGAACGCTTCGCGATTCTTCAAGAGATATACGACAGCGAGGAGCATTTCGACATCGAATCCCTCTACATCAAAATGAAGAATAAAAAATACCGCGTTAGTCGCGCGACGCTCTACAATACCATAGAATTGCTGTTGGAGTGCGGCTTGGTTCGCAAGCATCAGTTTGGGAAGAATCAGGCACATTACGAAAAGTCCTATTTTGACAGGCAACACGATCACGTGATCTTGGAAGATGGCGAAGTGATCGAATTCTGCGATCCACGGATCCAATCGATCAAAAAAACGATAGAAGAGATTTTTGATATCGAGATCACCAAACACTCACTCTACTTTTACGGCAACCGAAAACAACAGACTAAATAAGCTTATATGGCAGTAGATTTGCTTCTAGGACTCCAATGGGGAGATGAAGGAAAAGGAAAAATCGTTGATGTACTTACCCAGAATTACGACATAATTGCACGCTTTCAAGGAGGCCCGAATGCTGGACACACCTTGGAGTTCGACGGAATTAAGCACGTTTTACATACCATCCCGAGTGGGATCTTTCACGAAAACGCTGTAAACGTTGTAGGTAATGGTGTTGTTATCGATCCGGTGATCTTTAAGCGCGAATTGGACAATCTGAAGCAATTCAATATAGACATCAAGTCGAGACTGCTTATCTCCCGAAAAGCACATCTGATTTTGCCAACCCACCGCTTACTAGATGCCGCTAGTGAAGCCTCTAAGGGTAAAGCCAAGATCGGTTCCACCCTTAAAGGAATTGGCCCAACTTATATGGACAAGACCGGAAGAAACGGGATCCGTGTTGGGGATATAGAAATGAAAGATTGGAAATCTCGTTATCGCGCTTTGGCAGACAAGCATGAAGCCATGATCGATTACTACAAGGCGGAGATCGAGTATGACCTAAAAGAATTAGAAGCCGAATTCTTTGCAGCTGTAAAGGTGCTTAAAGAATTGACCTTTATAGATAGCGAAGAGTATTTATACCGCGCACAACAAGATGGGAAAAAGATCTTGGCAGAAGGCGCTCAAGGTTCCTTACTTGATATAGACTTCGGAACCTACCCTTATGTGACCTCCTCCAACACCACTGCTGCAGGAGCCTGTACTGGTTTAGGCGTGGCGCCGAACAAGATCGGAGAAGTCTTCGGAATTTTCAAGGCATACACCACCCGTGTGGGTAGTGGCCCCTTCCCTACTGAATTATTTGACGACTACGGAGAGACCATGGGACGCGTGGGTCGTGAATTTGGAGCCACCACAGGTCGTCCTAGACGCTGCGGATGGTTAGACCTTGTAGCCCTGAAATACGCCGTTCAAGTGAACGGAGTTACGCAGCTCATGATGATGAAAGGCGATGTATTGAGTGGTTTCGACAAGTTAATGGTTGCTACCGCTTATAAATACAAAGGTGAGACCATTACGCACTTGCCGTATAATATCGAGCCAGAGAACGTGGAGCCGATCTATACCGAAATGAAAGGTTGGTCACAGGATCTGACCGGAATGACACAGGCAGACCAATTGCCAGAAGCGCTGAATGATTACATTGCTTATTTGGAGCAGGAACTTCAAGTACCGATCAAGATCGTTTCTGTTGGTCCAGACCGCACTCAGACCATTCACCGATAGGAAATTATATCTTTTTTCACAGTTCGCCTGCTGGCATTTGTGTACTTTTGAGCATGCACCGCGCTAATTTCATAAAAGCCGTACTCGCTTTATTGTTGCTGACTTTGGCCTTTTCGGCTACAGCACAAACCGACCCCAAGCCTTCTAAGGTGGACATCAAGTCTGGCTATTTGGAAAAACGCCCTGATTTTCCAGACGCTGTTATTTACACCAAAGACAATAGCGGCCAAGTATTTATAGTGCACGAAGGTGTAGAAATGTGGTGTGATCAGGCTTTTGTATACCTCAAAGAGAATTTTGTCAAAGCCTATGGCAAGGTGCGTATCTCTCAGGGTGATACGGTGGTTATGAATTCCAAATATGCCGAATACAATGGCAACACGCAGTTTGCCTTTGCTACCGGCGATGTCGTTCTAAAAGAACCTAAAACGACCTTAAGGACCGACACCCTCTATTTTGACCGCATTAAACAACAAGCCTTTTACCGCAGTGGCGGAACCGTTATAGATACGGCCAGTACCCTGACCAGTAATGTAGGACGCTATTTTGCCAATAATAAGAAGTATCAGTTCTTATCTGACGTTAAAATCGTCAATCCGGAGTATACAGTAAATTCCAACCAATTGGATTTCTATTCGGAATCGGGAGGCGCTTATCTCTATGGACCATCTACCATAGTCAGTGAAACCAGCACCGTTTACTGCGAACGTGGTTATTACGATACCCGAGGCGACACCGGTTATTTTGTAAAGAACTCCAAGATAGACTACGAGACACGTACCTTGTACGGAGACAGTATCTATTTTAATAGAAACACCGGCTTTGCTAGTGCTACCAACAACATTAAGATCTTAGATACGGTTAATAGTTCGGTGATAAGAGGGCATTATGCGGAGGTCTTTAGACCCAAAGACTCCCTGTTTATTACCAAGCGTGCCGTAGCCATAACGGTTCGCGATGGAGATTCGATCTACGTGCACGCGGACACTTTGCGTGTTACGGGACCGGAAGACAATAGAATTCTAAAAGGTTTTCACAGAGCGCGTCTCTACAAAAGCGATATGAGTGGTAAATGCGACTCTATCTATACTTCTGAACGTATTGGCCTTACCAAGATGATCACTAATCCGGTACTTTGGAGTGGGGAAAACCAAATGACAGGTGATACCATTCATATCCTGTCCAACACCGTAACCGAGCAATTAGACACCCTCAAGGTATTTGAAAATGCCTTCTTGATCCAAAAGGACAGTGCGGGCTATAATCAAGTTTCTGGAGTTCGACTAACCGGCTTGTTCACAGAGAATGAATTAGACACAGTGAATGTAGATCAGAATGCCGAGGTAGTCTATTACGCGAGAAACACAGACACTAACAAACTCGAAGGGATAAATAACACCATTGGTAGTAGTATTCAGATCACTTTAGAGAATCAAGATATTATTGGCATTCGATTCATAAACCGTGGAACTGGAAAGTTCTATCCGGTGGCTATGTATCCTGAAGAAAAAAAGCTCTTACCTGGTTTTAACTGGCGAGGCGATGAACGGTTGCGATCTGTAGAAGATCTCTTCTTGGGTAAACCGCCTCCAAAATTGGTCAAAATACGCGGTATTCCTTTGCCGGAAGACGAAGGGGAATTTTTCGAAGATGTCCCCGAAGACGAACTTGATATCCCAGAATATTCGAACTTAAAGCCCAAGGACCTCTTGAACGACCCAGAAGGGCCCAAAGCTCAGGTGCGCGATACATTACAAGACAAGGCCGCGCAAGAAAAGGCAAAATTCTTTCCAGGCAAAACGACCAAGAAAGACAATCAAGACAACGAAGAAGACGAAGGAGGTCAATAGAGATGCTCGAGGATTTTTTCAAACATCAGGCGCAGACTACCCCACACCCACTGGCCCTGCAAGTGCAGCGGGCAGAAGGCTCGTATATCTATGACACAGCAGGGAATGCCCATTTAGACTTTGTGGCCGGAGTATCGGCATGTAGCCTAGGCCATAGACATCCACGGGTCGTATCCGCAGTAAAAAAACAGCTAGATAGTTACTTACACGTAATGGTCTATGGTGAATACGTACAAGAACCCGTTGTTACTCTAGCCAAAAAGTTGGCTGAGGTCCTGCCTGATCCTTTAGACACCACCTATTTTACAAATTCTGGGACTGAGGCCATAGAAGGTGCCATAAAACTCGCCAGACGTGTTACCGGACGCAGTGAGCTCATTGCCGCCAAAAAGGCTTATCACGGCAGTACTATGGGTGCTTTGAGTTTAATGGGCTTCGAGGAGCGAAAATCGGCCTTTAGACCCCTTATTCCGGACTGTAGATTCATCAATTTCAATCATTTTGATGAACTCGAAAAGATCACCGTAGAGACCGCGGGGGTTGTGGTCGAGACCATTCAAGGAGGTGCAGGCTTTATAGTACCAGAAAAGGGTTACCTCAAAGCCCTTTCGGCTCGTTGCAAGGAAGTTGGCGCGCTATTGATCTTAGATGAGATCCAACCAGGATTTGGACGTACCGGGAAACTCTTTGGTTTCATGCATTACGATCTAATACCAGACATAGTGGTAATGGGTAAAGGTATGGGCGGTGGTCTGCCGGTTGGTGCATTCACAGCCAGCGCTGCGCAGATGAAACAACTGCAAGACAACCCAAAACTAGGACATATCACCACTTTTGGCGGAAATCCGGTAATTGCGGCGGCCGCACTTGCTACGCTAGAAGAACTGCAAGAATCGACCTTAATGGCCGATACTTTAAAAAAGGAAGCTCTCTTTAGAAGTCTGTTAAAGCACCCGCTTATCAAGGAAGTTCGAGGGAAAGGCCTTATGCTGGCGCTTATCATGGAAAGTGCCGAAATAGCAAATACCTTGGTTCTAGAAGCGCAAAAGGCCGGATTGATCTTGTTTTGGCTGCTTTTCGAACCCAAGGCCGTACGAATTACCCCACCATTAACAGTCTCAGAAAGCGAAATTCGGAAAGGTTGTCAGGTTATTCTCGACCTATTGGAAAAAATTGATAAGAAGTAGATTTTTGTAAGTATCTGATTATCAGTTATTATTACCCTTAAAATTCTGTTAATTACTTTGTTGACAACATAATCGGCACGAGAATTGAACCCCCAATTACATTGTTACCTTTAATATGGAAGAAACTTAAAACCCCGCTTATGCAATTTGGCGATAAGGACTCTACTAACTTCTCACTTACCCGTTTCGAATCCATGCTGAAAACTAACAATGTGCTCTTCTTTGACGCAGAAGAGTTCGAAGAGATCATTCAGCATTATTTGGACAACGGTAAAATGGCGCTTGCTAAAAAGGCAACCAAACTCGGTTTGGAGCAGCACCCCACTGCCACGAATTTGAAGTTGTACAAAGTAGAGGTTTACATATTTGAGAATAAACTCGACCTGGCGGATACCCTTTTGGACGAACTCTACAGTTTAGAGTCTTCCAACGAGGAGATCTTGATCCAAAAGGCCAATGTACTGTCGCGCCGTGATAAGCACAAAGAAGCCATTGACCTGCTGGGCAAAGCGCTAGAGATCACCAACGATGCTGCGGATGTACTCTCTCTTATTGGGATGGAGTATTTGTTCTTGGAAGATTTTGAAAAGGCCAAGAACAACTTCATGCGTTGTCTAGAGATAGACAATCAAGACTATTCGGCCCTTTACAATGTGATTTATTGTTTCGACTATTTGGAACAGCATCAAGAAGCTATTGACTATTTGAATGACTTTTTGAATGCTAACCCCTACTCTGAGGTGGGATGGCATCAGGTTGGGAAACAATATTACACCCTTAAAGAATACAAAAAGGCGCTTGCCGCTTATGACTTTGCCATTATTTCGGACGACACCTTTATTGGCGCTTATCTAGAAAAGGGAAAGGTCTTAGAGAAACTGGGGCGTTACAACGAGGCCATTAGCAGTTACACCATCACCTTGGAATTGGATGACCCAACTTCCTTTGCGCTGCTACGCATTGGAAAATGTCATGAAAAACTACGCAACGACGAGCTCGCCTTGCAGTTCTACCACAAATGCATAGAAGAAGATGGCCTTTTAGACAAGGGATGGATAGCCATTACCGACTACTACAACCGTAAGAAGAACTATCAAAAAGCGCTGTATTACATAGACAAGGCCTTGAATATTGATAGTGAGAACGTGCTTTATTGGAAGCGTTATGCGGTTATCAATAAGAATCTGAATCTTTTTGAAGAGGCAGAGCACGGTTATCGCAGAACCATTGAACTGGGCAACTACGAGATCGATTCCTGGACCTCCAGAACCGATATCTTGATCCAGCTCGGTGAATACGAAGCAGCAATTAACAACCTGCATCAGGCTGCCGAATTTTACCCCGATGCCGTTGAGATCGAGTTCCGCTTGGCTGGCTTGCATTACCTGTTGGGAGAAGAGAACAAGGGGCAGTTCCACCTGAACAACGCCTTGCGTTTAGATGTTGAATACAGCATCATTATCGAAGAGTTGTTCCCTACTGTTTTTGCCAAAGCTATCGTGCAAAAAATTATTCGTCAATACGAAAACGCTTCTCGCTAGGAATCGTTATTTTTGGGGGAATTCCATTACGGATCTATGGCATCTAACGCGCTTATTTCCCACCTTACCACCTATCTAAAAGGAATCGCCATGGGCGCCGCAGACGTGGTACCCGGAGTTTCTGGTGGAACTATAGCCTTTATTACAGGTATTTACGAAGAACTAATAGGCACTATCCACAAACTGGATCTAGGCTTGTTCAAGTTGTGGAAGCAAGACGGCTTTAAAGCCATGTGGCGTCATTACAACTTGGGCTTTCTGGCGGTACTTTTTATGGGAATCGCTACCAGTATATTCTCATTGGCCAAGCTGATCACTCATCTGTTAGAATCTCATCCGGTTTTGGTCTGGGCGTTTTTCTTCGGATTGATCGTAGCCAGTATCATCTATGTGGGCAAACAGATCGAACGATGGAATTTAGGTGTCCTTATAGCGCTAGTTGTGGGAACAGCCGTCTCATACAGCATTACCATTGCAGAACCCATAGGATCTCAAGATAGCCTTTGGTTTATGGCTCTAGCTGGTTTTATAGCCATAATCGCTATGATCTTACCTGGTCTTTCGGGAGCCTTTATTCTCTTGCTCTTAGGGGCTTATGAACCGGTGATAGGAGCCATATCTGGCCTTATAGATGGTTTGAGTGGGGAATCTGATCTAATGTGGGAATCGGTTTTAAAATTGAGTGTATTTGCTGTTGGAGCTATTGCAGGACTCAAAGCATTCTCAGGAGTATTGAATTGGATGTTCAACAACTACAAAGCAATAACTCTGGCCGTATTAACAGGTTTTATGCTGGGCGCACTTAACAAAGTATGGCCCTGGAAAGAAGTACTTTCTACCCGTATTAACAGCAAAGGAATCGAAGTTCCCTTATTAGAAGAAAGCATTGCGCCAGCGAATTTCAACGGAGATCCACAATTAGTGGGAGCAATTAGCTGCGCTGTAGCCGGCTGTGTATTGATATTAGGCTTCGAATGGCTTGCAAAACGTAAATCCACACTTGCAGATGGCCGCCAAGCGTAGTTTTGCAGACGGAATTTGGTTGGTCCTAAAAGGCCTGGCTATGGGAGCGGCCAACAAAGTTCCTGGAGTTTCAGGAGGTGTGGTCGCCTTTGTTGCTGGCTTTTACGAAGAGTTCATTTACTCCCTTCAAAAGATAAATAGAAAGGCATTTGCCCTACTTTTCAATGGACGCTTTCGCAGTTTTTACGACTATGTGAACGGGCAGTTCTTAGGCCTGCTCATCTTGGGGATGCTGATCAGTTATTTCAGTGTATCTAAGATCTTGGATTATTGGTTGCAGCATTACGAGCTCTATGTTTGGAGCGGATTCTTTGGAATGATCATAGGCTCTATCTACTACATTGGCCGCGATTTCAAAAAATGGAACAAACAGACCATCAGTCTTTTGATAGTAGGTGCGCTTTTAGGCATCAGCATTAGTTTTTTAGAACCTGCAAAAGAGAACGACAATTTATTGTTCGTATTCTTCTGTGGAATAGTTGGGGTTTCAGGGATGACCCTACCGGGACTGTCCGGTTCGTTCATTCTGATCCTTTTTGGCAACTATGTTTTATTGTTGGTCGATGCAGTAAATGCGCTTTACGACACGGTGGCAAACATTCTCAGTTGGGATTTCTCCTTTACAGACGATCCGCAGCGGCTTAGATTACTCTTGGTCTTAACTGTGTTCGCTTTAGGGTCGCTAACTGGACTTGTCACACTCTCGCACGGACTAGGCTATGTGCTTAAGCGCTTTAAAGGAGCAACCTATGCAGCCATTATTGGTTTTATTACCGGTTCGCTGGGCGTGGTTTGGCCTTGGAAGAACAAGATCTATGAGTTGGACGCTTCGGGCGCCATCGCTATAGACGCCAATGGCGATGCGATAATAAGCAATTACGAGAGGTATTTCCCAGAAATCATGAGCAGCCAGACGCTTTGGGCTGTTGTTTTCATTGCCTTGGGAATCTTACTTATTTTATCCTTGGGTTGGTACGACACTTATAAAAGACGCTGATGGCACGCTTTGGATTGATCGGGAAGAATATAGACTATTCCTTTAGTCGCGGATATTTCAAAGAAAAGTTTCAGAACTTAGGGCTTGACCATACCTATGAGAATGTCGATCTGCCATCCGAAGCGAACTTGGAGCACTTCTTTGCAAATATGCCGGATTTTAAAGGTCTCAATGTCACCATTCCTTATAAAAGCGCTGTAATACCGTTCTTAGATGAATTAGACCCGGTAGCGGAGTCTATTGGAGCGGTAAATACCATCAAGATCACCGCAGACAACCGACGCATTGGATTCAACACCGATCACCACGGTTTTGTTAAAGCCTTAGAACCTTTTTTGCCACTGGAAGATCGTTCCGCTCTAATCCTTGGCACAGGTGGCGCAGCCGCAGCAATTGTGCACGCCTTAGCCAACCTGGACTTCAGAATCCAATTTGTTTCCCGAAAGGCTTCGGAAACAGCCTTGAGCTATGAGCAGGTCAATCGTTATGTGATCCTAGATCACTTACTGATCGTGAATTGCACCCCTTTAGGAACCTTCCCCAAAGTAGAAGCGCATCCAGATATTCCTTATGATTTCTTGAGCAACAACCACTTGCTTTTCGATCTGGTCTACAACCCGGAAGAGACCACTTTTATGCGTTTGGGCGCCGAAAGAGGGGCTCGCGTCACCAATGGCTATAAGATGCTAGTTGGGCAAGCAGAAAAGGCTTGGGAAATCTGGAATTCTTAAATCCGCAGTTCTTATTAATCAAATCCGCCTAAAATAAGCTCTTGCAAAATCAGGGGGGAGTTCTTATCTTAACAGTATATTTTTCCTTGAACCTTAACATTGAAAGACATGTCTGACCCGAAAGACCAGCCCGATTTACCCGCAGAAGATCCTAAAGTTGAAGCCGCTCAGGAATCTCAAGAAGAGACGCAAACCCCTGAAGAATCTACAGTTACAGAAGTAGAATCTGAGTTAGAGAGCGCAGAAGAATCCGAAGAGACAGTGAGCTCAGACGATACCGATCAAGACGATACTGACGCAGAAGAAGAACTGCCAGATTACGACGAGCTGGACCCACAAGGCATGGTCAGCGCTTTTGAAGAACTTTTAAAAAGTGGCAAGGTCGCTTCGATTAAACCAAAGGTAGAAGCCCTAAAAAAAGCATTCAACAGTCAATTTCAAGAAGCTTTTGAACAACAAAAGGAAGCCTTTTTGGCCGAGGGTGGAAATATTGTGGACTTTCATTATTCAACTCCAGAAAAGAAAGCCTTCAGCACACTAATTTTCAACTACAAGGAAAAACTCAACAATCACTACAAAAACTTAAAAAAGGATCTACAAGCCAATCTGGACAAGCGCTTGGAACTCATTGAGGAACTCAAAGGATTGTTGGCTATTGACGAGAATATCAACACTACCTACAAGCACTTTAAGGACATACAAGACCGCTGGAGAGAGGCCGGACCTATTCAACGTGATAAGTACAATACAGTTTGGAACACCTATCACCATCACGTTGAGAATTTTTACGATTTCTTACACCTGAACCGAGAGTTCAGGGATATGGACTTTAAGCACAACTTGGATCAGAAGCTCAAGATCATCACTCGCGCAGAAGAACTGGCGCAAGAAACCGATGTTTCTAAAGCCTTTAGAGAACTGCAGATGCTACACAAGGTTTGGAAGGAAGAATTGGGTCCTGTAGCTAAGCAATACAGAGACGAGGTCTGGGAGAAGTTCAGCGCTGCCACTAAGGTCATACACGACAAACGTATGGCTGCGCAGCAAGAAATGGAGAAATCCTATGAGACCAACTATTTGCAAAAGCAGGAGGTCATCAACAGCATAAAAGAGACAACAGCGCAAGTAAAACCTACGCATCAAGCCTGGCAGCAAGCCATTAAGAAGGTCCAGGATCTTAGAAATCTGTTTTTCGAGATCGGCAAGGTTCCCCGCGCGAAGAATCAAGAGATCTGGGATGCTTTTAAAGCCAGCACTCGCGATTTCAACAAACACAAGAACGACTTCTACAAGCAGCAAAAGAAGCAACAGTATACCAATCTGGAAAAGAAGCTGGAACTTATCGCTACGGCAGAAAAGTACAAGGATTCCGACAATTTCGAGGAAGCCACGCCAATCATGAAGCGTATCCAAACGGAATGGAAACAGATTGGGCATGTTCCGCGCAAGGATAGTGATCGGATCTGGAGTGAGTTCAAAGCGGCTTGTAATCACTATTTTGAACGTTTGCACAACAAACGCAATGCAGCCAATAAAGAGGAAACAGAAGCTTTTGAGAAGAAAAAGGCCTTGTTAGATCAATTATCAGGATTTAAAGCCTCCAAGGATACGGAGAAAGACCTTGCAAGTCTGAAAACGCTTTTAGAAGATTGGAAAGCCGCCGGGCGTGTACCTTTTAATAAGAAGAATATAGAGTCGAAGTTCCAAAAATCTTTAGATCAGGCCTTTGGCGCTTTGAACATGGATAAGATGGAGGCCGAAATGATCAAATACGACGCTAAACTGGAATCGCTTAAATCCAATAATGATCCACGTAAACTCAACAACGAAAAGATCTACGTGAGTAAAAAGATCGACGAGGTGGTGCAAGAGATCAATCAGTTGGAGAATAATTTGGGCTTTTTCCAAAACAGCGATGCGTCAAACCCCCTGTTTAAGGAAGTGCAAAACAATATCGAGAGGCACAAAGAAAATCTTGAGTTATGGCGCGCCAAGTTGAATAAACTCAGAGCCTTGGATTGAATTTGTTCTGCCCGCTCTGTCATAGTAAAGACGCAGTCCCCTTCTACAAGGACCGCTTGAATCATTTCTGGCAGTGTAAAAAATGCCTTGGACTTTACAGAGATCCGACAAACGTTCCCAAGCCAGCAGATGAAAAGGCCCGTTATCTCACCCACAATAACGACGTGAATGACCCTGGGTATCGGAAATTTGTCAGCTCCATCGTTGACTATATCCTATCTAATTTTAATACTCATAATAAAGGACTCGATTACGGCGCCGGAACAGGACCTGTAGCTGCAGTAATGCTACATGAAGCAGGATATTCGGTAAACTTATACGACCCCTTCTTTCATCCGCAGACCTCCCCGCTGGAGCACACCTATGACTTTATAATCTGTTGCGAGGTCATGGAACATTTTCACGATCCTAAACTAGAATTTGAGAAACTTTACGCCTTGTTAAATCTGGGCGGGGCGCTAATCTGCAAGACCGACCTCTATACAGAAGACATCGACTTTAAAAAATGGTATTACAAGAACGATCCGACCCATGTTTTTATATACCATAAAAATAGTGTGGAGCAGCTTGCTGTTTCACTTGGATATGAGCTGAACTTTATAGACGAAAGAACAATTGTCTTTAAGCGTCCCGCTTAGCTTGCTCCCAAATAAGGTCCATCTCATCTAATGACATCTCGGACAGACTCCTATTTTGGGCCGCTGCAGCTTTTTCCAAGAATTGAAAACGCTTGCTGAATTTCTTATTGGTGCGTTCTAAAGCGCTCTCCGGATCTATCTTTAAAAAACGAGCATAGTTGATCATAGAGAACAGAACATCGCCAAACTCCGCTTCCATAGCTACTTTATCACCCTTATCTACCTCGTGCTGAAACTCTTCGAGCTCTTCTTGTAGTTTTTCAAAAACCTGATGCGGAGCTTCCCAGTCGAAACCAACTCCAGCAACCTTGTCTTGAATTCGATTTGCTTTCACCATAGCCGGCAGAGATTTGGGCACTCCTTCCAAAACGCTCTTTTTACCTTCCTTTAATTTGAGTTTCTCCCAGTTCTGCTTTACTTCTTCTTCATTGGCCACTTCTATGTCGCCATAGATGTGCGGATGTCTATTTATGAGCTTTTCTGAGATCGCGTGAGCGACATCGGCTATATCAAAGGCCTTTTTCTCGCTACCGATCTTGGCATAAAAGAAAATATGCAAAAGCAGATCCCCAAGCTCGCCACGCACACCATCCAAATCCTTGTCCAATATAGCATCGCCGAGTTCATAGGTCTCCTCTATGGTCAAATGGCGTAAGGACTCCATGGTCTGCTTCTTATCCCATGGGCACTGCTCGCGCAGCTCATCCATAATGGTTAATAATCGGTCTAAAGCCTGGAGTTGATCTTGACGTGAGTTCATAGTATAAGATGAGTAAAAACAAATTTAATTAATAAGCTGAGCACTCCAATGATTAAATTTCTTTTACCAAAGGGAAGCCGTTCATTCAAGCAGAATATTTGCGGCTACTTGATTAAGCGAAAAACTAAAATTTTCAATTGAATAAAAATAGCCATCACGTAGATGGCTATGGTAAGATTTTTTAAAAGATGTTAACCTATTCTTCTTCGTCCGCAGCGAAAGAAGTATGCCCATTCTTCTGTAAAAGGTTGTACCACTGTACCACTTTCTTGATGTCACTGGCATAAACACGATCTTCATCATAGTCTGGAAGCACTTCAAAGAAATAAGCCTCTAGTTCATCTTTAGAGCTTTTATGGCTGATGGCTTCTCCTCCATTTTCTTTATTGCTGATCTTTTCAAACACCTCCGCTAAAGGCACCTCTTCTGACAAGGTGTAAATAGCGATCTCTGAGAGCAAGCTCACGTTGTGACGCGCGCTTACGCTTAAGGTTTTACCATCTGCTAAAGACTGTGCTAAAAAACCGGTACGGGTTTGGGTTTTCAATTCGTAAAGTCCCGGTTTGCCAGAAATGGCCATGATCTTTTCTAAACTCATAGTAAAGGCTAAATTTTGGCTGCAAATTAAAGGGCTTTCCCTTTAACAGACAAACCTCTTAACGTTTCTTTTTTTGATTTGGGAATCGCATTCGGTAGTCAATACTGACCTTCCCCTTGCTGATGTTATTGAGCTTACCTTTTATAAGGCGTTTTTTTAGAGGCGAAAGTTTATCTGTAAATAAGATTCCTTCTATATGGTCGTATTCGTGTTGAATGATTCGCGCTGCAATGCCGCTATAAGTCTCAGTGTGTTCTTTAAAATTCTCGTCTTGATATTTTATGGTGATGGTATCCTGACGGAATACATCTTCTCGGATATCCGGAATGCTTAAACAACCTTCATTAAAAGCCCATTCATCTCCTGTTTCTTCTATGATCTCGGCATTGATAAACACCTTCTTAAAGGTGGAAAGCATTTTTCTTTCTTCTTCGGAGAGGTCTTCGTCATCTTCAAAAGGAGTTGCATCGACCAAAAATATGCGAATTGCCCGACCCACCTGCGGAGCCGCCAACCCAATACCGTGAGCCCCATACATGGTTTCGAACATATTCTCTAATAAGACATCGAGCTCCGGATAGTCTTTATCAATGTTGACCGCTTTTTTTCGCAAAACGGGATCGCCGTATGCCACTATAGGTAAAATCATAAATGGTATTCTAAATAGTCTTGTAATATAATGGTTGCACTCACCTGGTCAACCATCGCCTTGTTCTGGCGTTGTTTTTTAGACAAGCCGCCGTCTATCATGGCTTTAAAAGCCATTTTACTGGTGAATCGCTCATCTACTCTTTTTACAGCCATGTCTGGAAAAGCCAGACGCAACTTCTCAATAAAAACGAGGATCTCACTTTCAATGTCCGAAAAACTGCCGTCGTGTCTTTTGGGTTGTCCCAATACAATTAGATCTACTTCCTCAGCTTTAAAATACTCCTGTAAATAGGCTATCAAATCTGGGGTCGCGACCGTGGTCAATCCCGAGGCGATCAATCGCAGCGGATCTGTCACTGCTAATCCGCAGCGCTTGCTTCCGTAGTCTATGGCAATAATTCTGGGCATCTACGCTGCAAAAATACGGGATTCGCCATTAGTAGCAAACAATCAGCAACTATTCCGAGACAGCTTATTATCTTTGTCAAAAAAACAACCATGGAGCACTTAAGACCGCTAATTGAACAAGCTTGGGAAGACAGATCCCTCTTGCAAAACCCAGAAACCATCGCAGCAATCCGAGAGGTGATCAACCATTTGGACAGCGGAAAACTGCGTTGCGCCTCTCCAACGGCTGGAGGTTGGCAGGTAAATGAATGGGTTAAAAAAGCGGTAGTACTCTACTTCCCTATCCAGAAAATGGAAACCTTGGAGGCTGGAATTTTTGAATACCACGACAAAATGCCCCTTAAAAGAGGTTATGAAGAAAAAGGAATTCGCGTGGTGCCCAATGCTGTTGCCAGACACGGAGCCTATATTTCCAAAGGCGTGATCATGATGCCAAGCTATGTGAATATTGGTGCCTATGTTGACGCTGGAACCATGGTAGACACTTGGGCCACCGTTGGAAGCTGTGCGCAGATCGGTAAAGATGTTCACCTCAGTGGTGGTGTTGGTATTGGAGGGGTTTTAGAGCCCTTGCAAGCTGCTCCTGTAATAATTGAAGACAATGCCTTTATCGGTTCCCGAAGTATAGTGGTAGAAGGTGTACGCGTAGAGCGTGAGGCTGTTCTTGGGGCTAATGTGGTGGTTACGGCATCGACCAAGATCATTGATGTAACCGGAAGCGAACCTAAGGAGTACAAAGGTGTGATCCCGGCCAGATCGGTTGTAATTCCTGGGAGTTACACTAAGAAATTCCCAGCTGGGGAATACCAAGTATCTTGTGCACTAATTATTGGTCAACGCAAAGAGAGTACCAATAAAAAGACCTCCTTAAACGACGCCCTTCGCACCTACGACGTAGCCGTCTAGTAAAAAATGATTTGAAGAAGATCCTTGTTATACAGCACAAAATGATCGGCGACGTACTCACGTCTACCGTACTTTTTGAGTTGTTGCGCAAGCAATATCCTACTGCGGCCTTACATTATTTGATCAATACGAATACCCAGGCTGTGGTAGTGAACAATCCCTTTATAGACAAGCTGCATCTCTTCGATCCGAAGAAAGCCAAGCAAAAGGGATATTATCGCGGCTTTACCCAAGAACTCATAGCAGAGAATTTCGATCTGGTCATAGACGTCTATGCCAAACTAAGATCGGCACGTTTAACCAGAAAACTTAGGGCCGCAAACAGTGTTTCCTACCGCAAATGGTATACCAAAGGGGCGTACAAACAAACGGTAAAACCCTTAAGCCATACATTAAAAGACGAAGGCCTCGCTTTGGTAAACCGAGTGCTTTTACTGGAGGCTTTAGGCTTTAATGACCTGAGCATACCTCGCCCTAACATCTATATAGGCGAAACCGAAAAGAATCTTGCTCTGGCTCAATTAAGGCAAGCGGAGCTAAGCCCAGAGGCTAAGGTTTTTATGATAGCCGCCTTTGGAAGCAGTCCCGACAAAACCTATCCGCTGCCATATATGGCCAAAGTACTGGATGAACTTGTAGCACGCACTCAGGCTAGTTTATTATTCAATTATTTACCCGAGCAACGCCCGCAATTGGATGAGTTGATAAGCCTTTGCAAACCCAACACTCAAAGTCATTTAAGGCCTGATATTTACGGCAAAAGTTTGAGAGAATTTCTCGCTTTGGCCTCTTGTTGCAATGCTGTTATTGGCAATGAAGGAGGTGCGGTGAATATGGGTAAAGCTCTTGAACTCCCAACTTTTTCGATCTTTTCACCTTGGATCCTCAAATCGGCTTGGAACAGTTATGAGGCCAGTGGAGATAATCGCTCCGTGCATTTGGCAGATCTGCATCCGGACTTGTACCGTCAACATCCGAAGAAGTATAAGAAACAAGCCGCATCCTACTACGCAAAGTTGGATCCTGAATTTGTTATAGAAAGCATGATGACCTTTTTAGATCATCACGATTTTTCGGTGTCTAAACCGTAAGGGGTACGAACCAATTTTTCAGTTTTGGTACGCTTGCGAATAGCAGCATTTTTGCTGAGCATCTCTGGTTTCACATAACCTCTTGGATGGTCCAAATGCACACAAATAGCAGAATAACGCAATTGTTTGGCTTTGATTCCGGCATTGAAAAGACGTTCTCCCAGCTCTCTATCTTCACCTCCGTATTGCATGCGCTCATCAAAACCGTTTGCCGCGACGATATCGCTGCGCCAGCCAGAAGAATTGTGGCCGTTCCAAGTGGCCTGTGTTGGAGTGATCCAGTTCAAGAGTTTTTGCTTGAGCGAACTTTGGGTCAACTTGTTGTTCTTAAAAGAAGATTTTAACCCATGTTGCTTAAGCCAAGACACATCAAAGCAATTTTGTGCTTCGATATCGCTTTTAGAAATAGCCTTTGAAATCTCCATGGGCAGCTTAAAGTAACCTCCTGAAAGAAAAAATCCAGGCTCCATATTTCTGGCGTGTACAGACAGAAAATCTTTTCGAGGAATACAATCGCCG
Source organism: Gilvibacter sp. SZ-19 (assembly GCF_002163875.1). GTDB lineage: Bacteria > Bacteroidota > Bacteroidia > Flavobacteriales > Flavobacteriaceae > Gilvibacter. Next base: position 317,667 of record NZ_CP019333.1, read on the forward strand.
TCAGAGAACAAAAGATAGTCAGCTTGAGCTACTTTAATCGCTTCATTTAAAATGATCGTTTTCTGAAAGCCATTATCGGGATGCCATACATGTTGCACCGGGAACGGCAATTCTGGAGTCATTTGCTCGATTTTGGCTCGAGTAGTTTCGGTAGAACCATCGTCGGCAATTACAACCTCAAAATCTGTGAATTCTTGCTGCGCGTATCCCCAAAGCACTTTTTCCAACCATTCCGGTTGGTTATAGGTACTGAGGATGACTGAAATCTGAGGTTTTGACATAGTTTCTGCTAAGAGCGCTGTGCATTTCACTTGCAAACGCTACCTTTGAACGGCTCAAAAGTACGTAATTTTCATGCGAAAACTTTCTGCACTACTCATTGTCAAGAATGAAAGTAAGCATCTGCCAGAGGTAATTGACAGTATCACCTTTGCCGATGAGATCATTGCCGTAGATTCTTTTAGCGACGACGGTACTTTTGAGATCTTAGAGGCCGACCCTCGGGTGCGGGTAGTTCAAAAAACCTTTATCGATTATCCGAGTCAACGCAATTTCTGTCTGGACCTAGCCAATAATGACTGGGTATTGTTCATTGATGCAGACGAACGTGTTTCTGCGCCCCTATCAGCAGAAATAAAGGAGCTTCTCGCTCAAGAGGAACTCGCCAACGGATATCAGATCTATCGGCAGTTCTATTACAAGCGTAAAAAATTAAATTTTAGCGGTCTGCAAACAGATAAAGCACTCCGACTGTTCAACAAAACCAAAGGCCGATATAAAAGCGAGAAGATAGTCCATGAAACTTTAGACATTGCACCGTCTATTGGAATTCTAAAGCACAAATTGGATCATTACTTCTTTGACGATTATCAGGTTTATCGTTCTAAAATGATCGCTTATGGCAAATTGAGAGGTCGGGAATTATATCAGCAAGGTAAGCGTTATAAACTGCTTACGCACTATTTAAAGTCGGCCTATAAATTCCTGAATCATTACCTTATCCGCTTGGGTATTCTAGATGGCAAGCGCGGTTTTATAGTCTCTAAACTAAATGCCCTTAGTGTTTGGGAACGCTATAAAGAATTACGGCGATTAACGCTTGCGCCAAAAGAGTAGTTTTTTCTTTAGGCGTTGTTTTCTGTGATACTTCTCTTGAAAACGACTCACGTGGCCCCACATGGTGGTAAAGGTTTGCTGTTGGTCGTAACCTGCCAAGGCTGCATACTCTTCACTCATCACCCGAACCATATCCTTTACAGGGGTTAAACGAGCAAAGTTATAGATGCGCTCCTCCTTGGTGAGTGTTCTAAACTCCATCCTGTTCAAGTCCACCAAATAGAAATCATAGCCCTCACTTGTCTTTTTGATCAACGTATTTCCGGGAGAATGATCTTTAAATAAGACACCATTTTCATGCAGCTTAAAAGTAAAACGTGTAAAGGCTCTTAAGATCTGTTCGTGCTCCGGATAATTCGGATCGTGCACCAATTCGCGGTAGGTCAGATCACAGTCCAAGTGTTCGCTCAAATAATAGCTATCCTTTAGACCGTGCCACTGTTTATTCTCGGCATAGGCAATTGGTCTTGGTGTTCCCAGACCCATAGCGAGTAATTTCTCCGCATAGCGAAAAGAACGTTCTGCCTTAGAAGGCCTTAGATAGCGATAAACCAAGGTGTTAAGCGCATTTGGATTCTTAAAACGCTTCACATTGACCTTCATGTCCAAGGTGTCAAAAAGACGGATCTCATTGCGTTCGCCATCACCGAACAATTCACCTTCTTGGTCAAACTTAAGCACACAGGCCAAAACGGCTTGATGCTGTTCTACAAAAGCCTCGGCAATTTGAAAATCGTAATGAAAGGACTGCTTCATCTGCTGCAAAAATACACTTATAATTCTTTAGAACTGCAGCAAATCAAATACCTTTGTAAAAACTCAGAAAGCCCGAATTAAATGCCCAAACGCATCTTTTTAGAAATGCACAATCTCAAAAATCCGTATACGGGTTTTGGGCAGTTCAATTTGCATTTGCTACGCGGGATCCAAGCCAATAACGACCAGGACCTGCGTTTTGTGGTTCACGCCCAAGACCTCAAGCCGCTCAAAGCAGAATTCGGTAACTTTTTTGACTACAAATACTATATGGGACTACGCCGGTACGATTGGGCGCGTATTAGAACTAAATACGATGTATGGCACTCCGTTAATCAAAACACCAAAGTAGAACCCAAACGAGACCTGCCGTACGTTTTAACGATACACGATGTAAATTTCATCGAAGAGATCTCTTCTGATCTGAACCATCCGAGAAACCTCAGATTCAAAGAAAAACTGGCTAGAGCTAGTGCTATCACCTATATCTCTGATTTTGCCAAACAGAGCGCTCACCAGCATTTCGATATGCCTAAGGTGCCCGAATACGTGATCTTAAATGGTAACCCCACAGAAAAGCTGTTGGACTTATCCAACTATACACCAACAACTCAGCTAAAGGGTAAATATTTGTTCACTTTGGGTGATTTTTGGGAACGCAAGAATTTTCACCTCTTGGTGGAGATGCTTGTTCATTTGCCCGAGCATCAATTGGTTATTGGCGGAAACGACTCCAGACCTTATGGCGAAAAGGTGCGAGAAACCATTGCAAAGCACGGACTAGAAAACCGCGTGATCTTAGCCGGACGTGTGGGAGATAAGGAAAAACAATACTTGCTGGCGAATTGCGAGGCCTTTCTTTTTGCGAGTTTGCGCGAAGGTTTCGGCCTGCCTCCCATAGAGGCCATGAAATTTGGCAAGCCTGTTTTTCTTGCTCATAGAACTTCTTTACCAGAAGTTGGTGGCGAGGTGGCCTATTATTGGCATGATCTGGATCCGCAGCAAATGGCAACAATATTTAAAGAAGGGATGGCCGATTACCACAGCGATCCACAGGAAAAAAGTAAAGCTTTAAAAGCGCAAGCAGACAGTTTTAATTGGAAAACTGCTGCTGCAGCCTACATTGACGTTTATAAATCTTTGTTGTAAAATGACGGAAGAAGTTAATAAGACCTACGAAATTGTAAAACGCGGCGGAACCATTGCATACCCAACCGATACGGTTTGGGGCCTCGGTTGCGACGCTACCAATTACAACAGTGTAGAACGTGTATTTGAGATCAAGAAGCGTCCTGCAGAGAAAAGTATGATCTGTTTAGTAGACTCCCTGCGCATGCTCAATGAATACTTTGAGAACGTTCCGGAAACGGCATTTCAGATCTTAAAATATGCCGATAAGCCTACCACCCTGATCTTAGACAACGCTATCAGAGTTTCTGAAAATGTTATTGCTCCAGACGGAAGTTTAGGCGTACGTGTAGTTAACGATGCCTTCTGTAAGGCGCTTATCAGAAAACTAAAACGTCCTTTGGTTTCTACCTCGGCCAATATCAGTGGGGAACCTACGGCCAAAACCTTCTCAGAAATCAATCCGTTAATTTTGGAGGGCGTAGACTATGTCGTAAATTTGCACCGCGATAGAAAAGCGGCCAAACCCTCCAGTATCATTAAGCTGAGTGCGGATGGAGCCGTGAAGGTGATCCGACAATAAATGCAGGCCAAAACCCACTTTAAAGAAGCGCTAAACGCTCCAATTTTCAAGACCCTATCTGAGGTTGCAGATCAGTTGAATCTGGAAGCCTATGTGATCGGGGGTTATGTACGTGATTTCTTTTTAGATCGCGGCACCCACAAGGATATCGATGTGGTAGCAATTGGTAGTGGAATTGCATTGGCCAAAGCCGTTGCCAAGGCTTTACCGGAGAACCCAAAAGTTTCGGTTTTTAAAACCTACGGAACGGCGATGATTCAACACGGAGATATACAGTTGGAATTTGTCGGAGCCCGTAAAGAATCCTATACCGAAGATTCGCGGAATCCAGCCGTAGAGGATGGTACTTTAGAAGACGACCAAAACCGTCGAGATTTTACCATAAACGCTTTAGCCTTGGGCCTTAACGCTGACCGTTTTGGTCAGTTGTTAGATCCTTTTAAGGGTTTGGAGGACCTTGAGAACAAGCTCATCAGAACGCCTTTAGATCCTGAGGTTACCTATAGCGACGACCCGTTGCGCATGTTGCGTGCCATACGTTTTGCGAATCAGCTGAATTTTGAGATCCAAAAGGAATCCTTAGCTGCGATAACAGCGCAGAACGAGCGGATTGGCATTATTTCTAAGGAGCGTGTGGTAGAAGAGCTTAACAAGATCTTGATGACCGACAAACCCTCTGTAGGCTTTGGACTTTTACACCAGACTGGGCTGCTTAAACACATACTTCCTGAGTTACTCGCTCTAGAAGGCATAGATGAAGTAGAAGGACAACGTCACAAAGACAATTTTTGGCACACCTTGGAGGTGGTTGACAATATTGCCCAAACAACAGACAATCTCTGGTTGCGCTGGGCAGCATTGCTTCATGACATTGGCAAGGCTCCTACCAAGAAATTCAACCAAAAACAAGGTTGGACCTTTCACGGCCACGAATTTGTAGGTTCTAAAATGGTCTACAAGCTCTTTAAACGCTTACGCATGCCTCTGAACGAAAAGATGAAGTACGTTCAAAAGATGGTTCGCATGAGCTCCCGCCCTATCGTTTTAGCAACAGAAGTTACCGATAGTGCGGTGCGCCGATTGATCTTTGATGCAGGCGATCATGTGGAGGACCTGATGACCTTGTGCGAGGCAGACATAACCACCAAGAATCCGAAGAAATTCAAACGTTACCACAACAACTTTAAAAAAGTGCGCGACAAGATCGTTACCGTAGAAGAAAAGGATCACGTTCGGAATTTTCAGCCTCCGGTGAGCGGTGAGGAGATCATGGAAACCTTTGGTTTACCGCCTTCTAAAAAGATCGGTATTATTAAAGAAGCAATTAAAGAAGCTATTTTAGATGGGATTATCCCAAACGAATACGAAGCCGCCAAGGCGTTCATGCTAGAAAAAGGCAAGTCCTTGAATTTAAAACCGCTATAGGATGTTTGTACGATTTGTTAGAATATCGCTGATCTTGATCTACCTGGTTATCATAGCCGGTGCTGTGGTGCGCATGACCGGAAGCGGTATGGGCTGTCCAGACTGGCCCAAGTGCTTTGGTTATTACATACCTCCTACAGACGAAGCTACCCTGCTTTGGGCACCCGACAGGGAGTTTAAAAAGGGCCAAGTGATCATCAAAGACGAGGCACTTGAGGTGGCTAAAGCGGACTTTATCACTGGTGATACTTACTCCGCAGCAAACTGGGAAGCCTATACCGAGCACGACTACGCCATATTTAACGTATGGCACACCTGGATAGAATACATAAACCGGTTGTTAGGAGCGCTCTCCGGCCTAGCTATTTTGATCATGGCCATACTCTCCATTTGGAAATGGAAGCAAAACAAATGGCTCACTATCTTATCATGGCTCAGTGTCTTTATGATCGGTTTTCAAGGGTGGCTGGGAGCTACGGTGGTTTACTCAGTCTTAGCGCCTGTGCGTATTACCATTCATATGGTGATGGCCTTATTGATCGTTTTGGTGTTGCTGCTGATTTTGCGACAGGCCATTGGCAAACAGCGGCCTCAAGGCGTCACAACTGGGTTCAAAACGCTTTTATGGGCTGCCTTAGGATTGACCTTAGTACAGATAGTCTTAGGTACGCAAGTTCGCCAATTTGTGGACGATCAGGTAAAATTAGTTGGCTATGAGGCTAAGGAAGCCTGGCTTGCTTACCCGGAACTGAGCTTTTACATTCACCGCTCCTTCTCTATTTTAGTGGTATTGATCAATGTACTGCTCTGGCGCGGCAATCAAAAGAAAGGGTACGGCCTGTACGGCATGAATGGAATTATGGCCATTCTAGGTGTAGAAGTACTCACGGGAATCGCCATGTATTATTTGGATTTCCCATTTTTAACACAGCCAATTCACCTGGTTTTTGCCGCTGTTTTGTTCGGCTTACAATCCTATTTGATTTTACAGGTTTTGATCCCGAAGAAAACGGTGAAAATATCTTAATTTTACGGCCTTATGGTTTTTAGATTCAGAATCATTTTAGATACCCAAGAAGACGTCTTTAGAGATCTGGAGATCTTGCAAGACGCCTCTATGGAGGACTTTCACAACGCCATTACTCAAGCCTTTGGTTTTGGTGGTCAGGAAATGGCCTCTTTTTACCTCAGTGACGATAAGTGGGAACAAGGCGAAGAGATCGCGCTTTTTGATATGTCAGAAGGCCCTGAGCCTACCCGTATCATGGCCGAAACTTTGCTAGAAGACGTTTTGAATGAAGATCAGACCAAAATGATCTACGTTTACGATTTTCTTTCGATGTGGACCTTTTTGGTGGAGTTGGCCGAGATAGCCGAACCCCAACCTGGAATGCAGTATCCCAACCTGATGTATGTACACGGTGAGTTGCCAGAAGAAGCGCCAGACAAGGAATTCGTTGGAGAGTCCATGGAAGGTGATCTGGACGACGACTTGGACTACGAGGACGATGATTTTGACTCTTTAGATATCGATTCCTGGAATTAATTTTCCCTTACTTATGATCAACTTATATAGCGCACAGATCGCTTCTCTAAGCCTGCACCGCGTGGGCAATAAAAGCCGTGCAGAGGGCTTATTCCTCTCTGGAGCACCATGTAAACTTACCGACGAACTCAATCCGTTGATTCGCGAGTTTTTCTTTAAACCTTTTCGAGAAAAGGAGGAGAATTATCTGAGCTTTACCCACGATGTGGATCTGGAATACCACGAACTCTATAAGTTGGTTAAAGAGCTGTTGGCAAACCCTAACAATGCGCATGAGGTAAGCACTAAGATCACCACACATCTGTACAACCAGAGTGAGCATCCGCATATCAAGAATGGTGAGGTCTATGTGGCCTACTTAGAAAACCTACAGATTGACAACCAAAAAGTAGATGGGGTTGGGATCTTTAAATCGGAATTGAAGCAGGACTTTTTACAGTTCCATCAAGGTCCGCAGCAATTGGAAATGCAATTGCAGCAAGGTATCAATCTCAACAAATTAGACAAAGGTTGTATTGTTTTCAATGTAGAAGAGGAGACCGGATATAAGATCTTAAGCGTAGACAGTAACCGCTATGACGCTCGCTATTGGTTGGAGAGCTTTTTAGGTGTAGAAACCTTGGCCGATGACAACTTCTACACTAAGAAATATTTGCGATTCTGCCAGGATTTTGCCAAAGATGTTGTGCTACCAGCAGAAGACAAACGCGAAGAGGTCTTGTTTATGAACCGTGCGGTGAACCACTTTGCCAAGAACGACCAGTTCGAAGAGACCAAGTTCCTCAACGAAGTGATAGACAATCCGGAGCTGATCCCAGAGTTTAAACACTACAAAGCAGAACGCGGCCCGAAATACAGCATAGAAGACCTTTCAGATTTTTCCATTGCCAACACGGCCGTAACCGCTGCCCGTAAAAAGATCAAGAATGTGATTCAATTAGACACGAACATTCAGATCAAAATGGATTTTATCAACCCAGAGAGCGCCGATAAATTTGTGGAAAAAGGCTGGGACGAGGAACGCCAGATGTACTATTATCTGGTATACTTTAACCGAGAGCAAAGCTCTTAGCCCGAGGCTTTAAACTTTATTTTGCCGGTTCCAAGATCAAAACGACCATGTTGAAATCCGCAGCGCTGTTGATCACTGTGCGAAACTCCTCAAAGAGTTCTTTTTTCATGATGTTGACGCGGTAGTATTCGTCTGCCTTGATGCGCAAGATATTACCGTCTAGCTCATAAGAAGATCTAAAGGAAATGACCTCTTTACCAGATTCTTCATAAGCATTGTCGATCACAATATCTTCGAGATTCGTGACTTGAAAACCTTCTGGAATCACTACTTCGATAGTGCGTTCGTAGGTTCTGTTAAATTCGTTCTCTACATCTAAGGTGCGCAGTTTTTCCTGATATAGTTGGGTCTGCTCACTAATAAGCTCCCCAACCTTTAAAAGAACTTTAGGACCTGCTCTTTCTATAAATGCTTCGGAGTTAAACTCGATATTTACCACCAAAGGTTCCACCCCGAAAAATTCAGGACCTTCATTGACAAAGGACTTTTCCAAGATCTCCGCATTCTCATCTAGGCGCTTGGCAAAACTCTCTAACAGACTTTCTTTGGCCTCCGGATTTGCCAAATACAGATACGGCTGAATATACATGGCGTAATAACCAGACATACTTCTGTCCATGGCGATGCGATTGGCACTAAGATCTTCATTAAAATCGACCTTGATCATCATATTGTCGATTGTACGCTCTGCTCCTACCGCATCGACATACTTGATCTGTCCCAAACCAGATTTAAAGCCGCCCAAGTCTACGGTCTTGATGAACAGGCCGTAGTTGTCGGTTAAATAGCCTGGAGGGAATCCGTAGCGAGAATCAGTATCGCCAGGGCTAAAGAACTTCTTAGTTGCAGGAATGTAGATCAATACATCGGTCAAAAAATTATGCGCTTCGAATTCTTTGTCAAATTTCTGATCCTGTCTATCTGAAGTAAAGACCAATTCGTGCTCCACCTTGAGTTCTGAGAGCAAAGCCGTATAAAGTTTAATGATTCCAGCTTCGTCCGCCACCTTGTCAATTAAGATATTCTCTATGGTGCTCAATTTATCTGAAGCACCCTCGGTTAGGAATATGTTGGTCTTCACATAGCGCTCCAGCTCGCGCATTTTGGCATCCAGTTCGGCATTTGGGTTCAATTGCATCTGATCGATCAGGTTACGCAGCGCCTTTTTCTGCTTTTCAAGAATCTCCTCGTAATAATACGGATGCAAGTTCTTTACAATCGCCTTGTAGGAAGCGAAGCCCGTGGAATTGTTGTAATTGTTTCGCTCCAATTTGTACACAACTGCCTTTTTAGAGGCTCCATAGGCCGAGAATTCCTCTTCTTCTATGGCCGGAATATCTTCTACATAAAGCTTCCAGTGTAGTTTCCCTGCTGCGGATTCGGCTGCTTCCATTTCTGGCAATCCGTTATAAGACTTAAAGGCAAACTCCAGGTTAGACGGGGCAAAAACCTCCATATTGACCTTTTTCTTGGGGATCCCCATTTGAAAGCTCAATCGGTTTCCGGTGTATACCGGACGACGCTTCACTACGTAGAAATAGTCGATCACAGAACCGCGACTAAGACCTTCAAAGGCAAAGAACTTATACTTGCGCCCGGTCTGTTCGTCTGTAGATGTGAGCACCTTGGAATCATCCAATTCAAGGATACTCCCGTCAGGGTTGATTACACGAGCCTTGTTCACCACAATTTCAGAGCGAGTGGAATAGGGTAAATAGACCTTATTGTAATTCTCGATAGCCTCGTCAGAATCTAACTTAATGACCAAATGTTCTAAGAAATACTCCACCAGATCCTCTCCCTCAAAATAGAATTCGATCACCATATCGTGATCTAAAACATGAGAGGAATAATCAGAAGTTGATTGGAGCTCAGCAGTGGCAATATCTTGCCAGTCAAAACTGGTGTAAAAAGGTTCTTGTGCTAGTAGCTTTCCACTCAGGATGAGAACGAGGATAAAAATAAATTTCTTCATATAATGCTAGATTTTCTTTAAAACGACGATGTCGCGATATGCTTTTTGAGCAGCCTTAATTACGGCTCTTGCTTCTTTTAGTTGATCGGTGTTTAATGTCAAAAAGTCCAAAGTGGCACTGTGGGTATAGATGATCTCTTGTCCTTTTACCTCATGGGTGATTTCAAAACTCATAAAGTCGTTGGCCGCAGAGACATTCTCCGGTATATAGTCTACGGTATAGCCTTGCGGAACCTCTAAGATATTTACGAATTTTATGGCCCTTTTATAATCCATCTCAAAGGGATACTTACGGTCTTCCTTCTCTACAAAATCAGAGAGTAGCTGAGAAAGGTTCAGATTGATATAGATCTCGTCCTTTAAGCTCTTGTGGTGGTCGGTAACTTCAAATTTGTACGTTAGTTCAAAGTCCTTGTCGTAATCGAATTTGTTGTTTTCCACAACCTCATCAACCAAGAAAGAGTTATTCCCTTTAGTAAGTCTGTTGTTGTAGTATTCATTCAGGTTCTTTGCGGAGCTCAGATTGTCCAAACTCTCAAAAAGATCGCCTTTTACATATCCGGAGAAAACCGTTTTACTCTGCCCTATTATCTTTTTGTCTACGATAGATAAGCGTGTACTGTCAACTACGGCATTGGCGGCAGCTTCCATAACAGGTACCTCAACCAATCTATAGTTGTCTCCATCGGCAATAAGGGCTTCTTTCCCCTGAATAAAAGAGGTCGGAAAGCCAAAGGGCGTGTAACGACCCGTAGCATCCAAAAAATAGGTCTTTCCGTTCTCGGTATAACTCAAAATCATATGATTGTCTACTGCAGGGGTAGGTAGCTCCGTATAAGAATACGGGATCTCGCGAGTCCCTATCCAAGTAAGATCTCCTTTAATATTAGCGATCTCCATCATCTCGTCCATAATACTGGAATTGTCCTTGCAATCGCCATACTTTTTATTGAACACCTCGTTGGCCTCTCGTGGGACAAAACCTCCCAAGGCATATTCAAAGGCCACGTATTTAATATTCTGCTGTGCCCAATAGAAAATAGCCTTCACCTTTTCCAGATCTGTAGTAAGCCCTGCGGTGATCTCATCCACAATAGCCTTGAGTTCCGGTGACGGTTCTTGTGTATTAACCTCTTGTACCAAAGAGGCGTACCAACTGTAAAGGTCTCCGAGCTCGCCCAAGACCTTGATAGTCTTACCATTGGACTTATACGACCGAATTATAGGCACTACATGCGGCAGTACTTCACGATAATTCGGTGCATTGGCCTCGTAGTCGTATTCGTCTATATCTTGTACTTGCCAGGTATACTCTATGGTCTTGCGGCGCTCTTTCTTGCTAAAATCCACCTTGATGGTGTCTGCATTAAAAAGCTTGAAATCCATTTCGATATCCTTATCTACAACGAGTTTAAAGGTCCCTTTGGAGATCGGATAGAAATCGCCCAAATAAAAAGCTCCCAAAAAACGTGGGTTCTTAATGATCTGTTTGTATCGCAGTCGGGATTTGGCTCCTTCCTTAAGTCCGGGATAGATAAAGTTCAAGGTCTTGGTATCGTCGTAGAAAACATCGCTGGCCTCATCGCTTTCTTTGAATTCTTCTATGGGATACTCCGTGAGTTTGCCGTCCTCGTATAAAAGCGAAGACGCCTCGATATCGCGCAGTTCAAAAAAGGTGGAATAGCTCAGGGAACTGTCAGAGAAAGACTTGGCCGTATCGTCCAAATAGAGGTCTTCTTTCTGCGCCGCTTTTTCTATATAGAGCTGATCTTCTTCTACAGAGATCGAAATTTCGATCTCGTTATTCAAACGCACAAAGCGCGCGTCCGGATATTTGCTTTTATAGGTATTGAACTCCTCAAAGTTCTGCGCGTTCAGCAGGCTGGAGCAGATAACCAGCAAACCAAACAACAATACAGATTTATGGTTTTTTGACATCGAATATAATTCCGTTAAAATAAGTCTCTTCTTTATTTAGGGTGCCGTTTTCATCGTAATACTTGGCATAGCCCATTTTTTCGTCATCTACGTATTCTATTTCGGACTTTAGTTTTCCGTTCTCGTAGTACTCCTTTTGAACACCGTTCTTAGCACCGTATTGATAATTGAAGGATTTCTTCAGATTCCCATTGGCAAAATACTCTAAGTATTTCCCGTCGTACTCGTTGTTTCGGTAGTTGATGTCTTCGTGTGGAGCACCACTGTAATAAAAGGTCTTATACTCGTTGACCAACTGTCCGTTGAGATATTCCATTTGACGCGATGGCTGGCCGTTGTCGTAATAGGTAGTGAACTTGGCCGTTTCGTTCTCTATAGGGATCATAGGCAACTCTTGCCCATTCTCATCCAGATGTGAATAACCTAAAAGCCTGCCAAAACGGTAGAATCGAACCAATTGGAACTGACCATCAGGGCTGTAAAATTCCATACGCCCTTCTTTCTTACCGTTTACATAATTGATCTGAGTATCTAGTTTTCCGTCTCTAAAATAATCGATATCCATACCGGAGCGTTCCCCGTTAACCGAAGTGTATTTGGTAGATACAGCTCCGTTATCGTAATACAATATCAGCTCTCCGTGCAGGTCTCCCAATAAATACTCACATTCAATTTCCACTTGTCCGTTAGGATGATAATAGACCCAAGGTCCGTTTTGTTTCCCATTCACGTACTGGCCTTCAAATAGTTTGTTTCCTTCAAACCCCAATTCCGAAGCTTTTCCGTGCTTGACCCCATAAAGGATCTCGAACTTGAATTGAGGCTTCCCATTGAAATGTTGGTACTGATCAACATATTTTCCAGGCTTGGCACTGCGATCTACAGTCTCAAAAACCGTACCGTCTGGCAAGTATCTGGTCTCACTTAGGAATTCTCCGAATTTGTAATTGTAGACCATAGCTAATCTGCCCTTAGCATCGTAACGCTTCTGATCGCCATGCGGTTGCCCCTTGTGGTAAAAACTCTCCTCTTTCACTACTCCGTTGGAATAGTAGAACAGCCACTTCCCGTGTGCCTCTCCTTCCTTGTAATAACCTTGAGACTCCATATTGCCGTTGTTGTAATAGTTTACACAATAGCCTTCTAGTTTGCCGTCTACAAAGTTAGACTTGGTCTTTAGGGTTCCGTCCAAATAATAGAGTAGGGACTCCCCTATGGGTTCATTATTCTCAAAACTCGTGGCCTCGGTTAAAACCCCGTGATCTGAATAGAATTTCCAAAGTCCCTTTTTTCCTCCTGAAATATCATAAAGGCCTTCTGAATTCACTTTCCCGAAATGCGAATACGAATAATAGTAGAATTCACCGCCTTTTTTGCGGTCCTCGCGCAAAACACCACCAGACTTATCGTAGAATTTATAGGCGATAACCTCTCCGCGTCTGTATGTATATTCATAGAGAAGTTTACCGTCGTAATCGTAATTCTTTGAGACCCCTTCTAACTGCCCTTCGGCATATTGATAATGCCCTTCCACCGTGCCGTCAGGATAATACTGCTTAATTTCACCGTGCAGCTGATCGTTCTTATAGCTACCCGTTTCTTTCTTTGCGCCATCAGGATAATAAAAAGTGTAGGGCCCCTCTACTTTGCCATTCAAATAGGTGGTCTCTGCGCTTAAGCTTTGCTGCGGATAGTATTTGCGCTCTACCCCAGAGGGAACTCCATCTACATAAGGGGTTTCTAAATAGACCGCTCCATTGGAATAATACTCCACCAAAGTTCCACTGAGTTTATCGTCGGTATAAACCGCTTCAAATTCCGGCAGCTGTTCGCCAACAGGAAAATAGCTCACATATTCGCCTTGTTTTTTCCCTTTCACATAATTCACCTTTTGGTATAGGGCTCCAGTGGAACGGTAAGTCGTATAAGGCCCTTGTAGTTCCCCGTCTGTATAACTGGCTTCTACTTTCTTGGTGCCATTTTCAAACCAATAGGTGTTTGGCCCATCTAGCACGCCCTGCTTATACTGTGCAGCTTCCTTTTTTTCTCCGTTGGGATGAAACCAAACCCAAGTACCGTCGCGTTCGCCATTGTTGTCAAAGCTGCCGGTAGCGCTGAGTCTGCCGCCATCGTCGTAGAATTTCCAATCTCCAATAAATTTCTCCCCATCGCGAACTCCAATGGCAGATACATAGTCTCCGTTGTAATAGTAGCTTTTATACGGTTGTTTGGTTTGTGTATTTACGCTGACCAAAGCCGCCCACTTTTGTTGGAAGCGATCGTAGAATTCTTGCAGATCCTTTTTCTTCTTCTCGATCAACTTCTGGTGGTCCGTATCTGAAGATCCGTAGTACATTGCTAAAATAAAATCCTCGAATTCCTCATTCTGGTTGATGTACTTATACAAGGCTTGATATTTACCACTCCACAAGCCTTCTGTGTCTTCCATTTTATCGAGTTGAGCCAATAAAAGATGTGACTGTCGTACTAGGGCTTCGTCTATTTGACTGGGTGTTTCGTACCCTTCGTTCAAAACCAAACCTTGATCTAGGATCATATCTAACTCCCGATAAGAGCCATTCGAATCTTCACCCATATCGACCTCTGCAGATACGTTGGGGTTACTTCGAGAGTAGAAGTCGTTTAGCGCTCGCACCACAGAATCGTCTCCTCCATCCGCAGCCATTATGAGCAAATACATATTAAAACTCATCAGTGCCCGACTCATTTGCCCAGCTTGATAACTGATATTCCCCAAACGCAAATGTGGTTTTTCGTAAAAGGGGTCTAACATTATGGTAGTATCATAAGCGGCTATAGCCTCTTTGAGCTTGTCCTGACCTTCATAGACCAAGCCCAAATTATACCAGATCTTTGGACTGGTCGGAAACTTCTCTAATCCCTCTTTCAAGGTGGTTTCGGCCTCAGTGATTCTGTCGGTATTTAAAAAAGCAACCGATTTGTTGATGTAGAAGACCAATGATTCCTCGGCGCAATACTCGTTTTGAAGCCCTTCATTGACCGTTTCTATAACCTTGTCCATTTCTTCTAAGGCCAGGTGATAGTAAGATCTTGAGGCCAGAGCAGAACAATACAGCGAATCGCTTTTAGGGATTCGCTCCAATTCGGTTATCAAGTCTTTGATTTTATCCTGTTGAATTAACTGGGCCGCTTTTTCAAATATTTCTTCGGCATCGAGTTTTACCAATTGCTCTTGCGCGAAGCTGAAGGCACTGCATAAAAGTGCCCCGATCAAAAATTTCAATTTCATGCTTTTTTTACTGATCTGATGAGTGTCTCTCAAATTAATCAATTAATTGCATCAAAAGCAAGAGTATAATTACCCAAAATTGCACTCATTTTAGTTCAAGGCTCAGAAAATTAATAATCGAGCTATGAATTAGATAGGCTATGCAAGGCGTATCAAACTAATTTGAACCTACAATTAGCTTGTAACATTTATTGGAGTGGTTCGTCTTACAGACATCAGTTTTACTAAACAACCATAAATGCAACCCATCCTAACGCTTACCAATCTCACCAAACGTTTTGGGCCATTGACTGCAGTGAACAACCTCTCATTTACCATAGAGAAAGGCAATGTTTACGGTATTTTGGGCCCTAACGGAAGTGGAAAATCAACCACACTCGGAATTGTGTTGAATGTCGTAAATAAAAGCTCAGGTGACTTTACCTGGTTCGACGGCAACACCTCTACCCACGACGCACTTAAACGCGTGGGCGCTATTATTGAACGTCCAAATTTCTATCCGTACATGAGTGCGGTTCAGAACTTAGCCTTGGTGGCTAAGATCAAAGGAGTTGGAGAAGATAAGATCGAAGAGAAATTAGAATTGGTAGGGCTGTTAGATCGCAAGGACAGTCGTTTTAAAACCTTCTCTTTGGGGATGAAACAGCGCTTGGCCATCGCCTCTGCACTGCTTAACGACCCGGAGATCCTGATCTTAGATGAACCTACTAACGGTTTAGATCCGCAGGGGATTCATCAGATCCGTGAGATCATAAAAAAGATCGCTAAAGGCGGTACCACTATTCTTTTGGCCTCTCACCTTTTGGACGAGGTTGAAAAGGTGTGTTCGCACGTAGTGATCTTGCGTAAAGGAGTTTCCCTGTACTCAGGTCCTGTAGAAGGCATGAACGCCAGCCATGGGTTCTTTACGCTGCAAGCTAATGATATGGTTCGCTTGCGCGCCTATTTGGAAGGCAATGGTAGTTTTGGAAAAATCAAAGAAGAAGGCGAAAGTCTGGTTGCTTATTTGAACGAGCCATTAGAAGCCAGCGTGCTCAACGAAATGTTATTCAAAGAAGGAATTGTGTTGTCTAAACTAGACAAGCGCAAAGAAAGCCTAGAAGAGCAATTCCTAGAATTAACCAACAAAATCGAACAGCATGCTTAGATTACTTCAGATAGAATACCACAAACTCATCCACAACAAATCAGCACGTGTAATCACGGCTGTCTATTTTATCTTGATCTCTTTGATGTCGCTTTTGGCGTCTATCAAATTCAATTTTGGGAACTTCAGTTTCAGATTGGCCGATCAAGGGATCTTTAACTTCCCATTCATTTGGCATTTCAATACCTGGATAGCAGCATTGCTTAAAATGTTCTTGGCCATAGTCATTGTCTCCATGATGGCTAATGAATATACCCATAGAACCCTAAAACAGAACCTAATTGACGGTTTGAGCAAGCGCGAGTTCGTCTTGTCCAAGTTCATTACGGTTTTTGTCTTTGCTGCAGTTTCTACGGCCTTCATATTTATAGTATCGCTAATCTTAGGTTTGATTTTTTCTGATTATACCGAGTTCGGGATCATAGTGCGCGACTTAGAATACGTCTTTGCCTATTTCTTGAAACTCTTGGCCTTTTTCTCCTTCTGTTTATTCTTGGGAGTCCTTGTCAAGCGATCGGCCTTTGCTCTTGGGTTCCTACTTATTTGGTGGATCATCGAGTGGGCTGTATACGGAATCCTAGTATCAAAGCTTCCGGACAATTCAGAAATACCTGCACAGGTGGTGCAATTCTTTCCCTTGATGAGTATGCAAAACCTCATCATAGAGCCCTTTACACGCTTTAATGCCGTGCAATCGGCTGCAACCCAATTGGGTGCAGAATTCACCAAGACCTATAATGTGACCTTATTTAAGATCGCTATAGTATCTGTTTGGACTTTCCTATTCAATTATTGGTCCTTACTCATTCTGAAAAAACGAGATTTATAGTATCTTGCTGAGGCTTCCGAACAATCGGAAGGGCAGCTGCCAATGAGCCGCTGCCTTCACCTCATTGCAATGAAAAAGTTATCTCTTTTCGGTCTCTTTTGGCTGCTCTTTGCCCTGAACGCTCAGGCGCAGGGGGAAGCAGCGAATTGGTATTTTGGAGATCGGGCTGGACTTAATTTCAATACCAGTCCACCGACGCCCTTGACAGACGGAGCCTTAGAAACTTTAGAAGGCTGTGCTACCATAAGTGACAGTGCCGGAAACTTACTTTTTTACACCAACGGAACCCTGGTCTGGAACCGAGATCATCAGGTCATGCCCAATGGAACAGGCCTTTTAGGAGAAGATACTTCTACGCAATCGGCTATCATAGTACCCAATCCGCAGCAAGCCAACATCTATTACATATTTACGGTAGATGGTTTGTTTCCAGGAGAGAACGATCCCGCCGCACTTCGCGGATTGAACTATTCCACCGTAGACATGAATTTAGATGGAGGTCTGGGCGATGTGGTCGCGGCAGAAAAGAACATCAATCTGTTGCCAACCAACTCAGAGAAGATCACTGCGGTGCGCAATGCCGACTGCGAATCTATTTGGGTCATTACGCATTTTGTAGACCGATTCTATGCTTACGATGTTAGCGGAGCCGGCGTTAACACAACGCCTGTTGAATCTTTGGTAGAACCAGAAGTTCCTCTTATTGGCTATCGAGATAACGCTTTAGGTTACTTAAAATCCAGCCCGGATGGCAGTAAACTTGCCATTGCTCACGCTACCTTGAATGAGAACCCTGCAAGTGATGCCGGTTCACCAGGAGCGCTCTTGGTCTATGATTTTGATACAGCAACGGGAGTTGCCTCCGGCGGCCTTGATCTGGATGTCAATGGAAACTCACCTTATGGGGTGGAATTCTCTCCGGATTCCAATTTAGTTTACACTTGCGCTGGCGTTTATGATACGGACGGCTTTGCTTTTGGAGAGGTCTACCAATTCGACCTTTCGGCTACAGATCCATCGGCGACAAGAACCGTATTGAGCACCAATGACAATTCCACTGGCGCTTTACAATTGGGTATTGATGGGCGTATCTATCGGGTGATCTTGAATCAAGACTCCTTAGATATCATCAATGATCCGAATACCGCAGGTACAGGAGCCAATTATCAACGAGCAGCGGTATCACTCGGTGGAAGAACTGGAAATTTTGGCTTACCTCCGTTTATTCAATCATTGTTTCTCAATACCGTAGACATTATTCAGAACGGTGAATCTGCGACCACCTTAAACCTTTGCGAAGGCGACAGCTTTACGCTAGTGGCTCCAGATATTCCAGGAGCGACCTATGTTTGGACCAGAGACGAAGTGCTTCTGCCAGAAAGCGATTTTGATCTGGTGGTGAGTACCGCAGGAGTGTATCGTGTAGAAATAGACCCCATGAATGGCGAATGTCCAATAATAGGGCAAGCAAATGTGATCATCAACCCATTACCAGAAGCATTTGACAGCTTGCTGACCCAATGCGATGCAGACGGCAACAATGACGGTTTTAGTGTTTTTAACCTCACGGAAGCAATCCCTGATCTAACGGGAGGTATTGCTGGTTTGGATGTGAGTTTTCATCAGACCCTATTGCAAGCGGAGAATAACGAATCGCCTTTACCGGAAACAGCTTATGCCAACCTCAGCAATCCGCAAACTATCTTTGCCCGTGTTTTTGATCAGGCGGGCTGCGCAAGTATTGCACAATTAGAATTAGTTGTAGCAGGAGAGCAGATAGACGATGTCTTTTTAAGCCAATGTGACGATGCGACAGAAGATGGTATTACTAGCTTCGACCTTGGAGAGGCGGCTGCGATTATCTTAGACGGCTTACCTGCAGATCTCAGCCTTAGCTTCTATGCCAATTTAGAAGATGTCTTAGCAGAGACCAATCCGATACCAACTTCTTATACCAACCAACAAGCCTACCAGCAAACGGTTTACGCCCGCTTGGAGCAAGACAATACCTGCTTTGGAATTGCCCGGATCTTCTTAGAAGTGTACGAGCTACCCAATATTGTCACGCAAGATGAAGCCTTGTATTGCCTGAACAGTTTTCCGGACACGATTACTCTAGAGGTTGGCCCTATCATTGACAATGACAGCCCGCTGGAAGCCTATAGTTATCTGTGGTCTACAGGAGAGATCACTTCCACCATCGCAATTAATGAGGTGGGTGTTTACTTTGTGGATATTATTAATCCTGAAGGCTGCTCCAAAAGACGAACCATTACTGTTGTTGGTTCGCGTCCGGCGACTATAGAAAGCATAGAAGTCACAGACCTTACAGAGACCAATACGCTAATTGTGAATGTGAGCGGTCCGGGGGAATACGAATACGCTTTGAACGACCCGACAGGGCCGTATCAGTTGGAAAACACCTTTACCAATGTCAGACCAGGGGTCTATACCGTATATGTAAGAGATCGATTGGGATGTGGCATTAGCGAAGAAGTGGTTTCTGTACTTGGATATCCGAATTACTTCACGCCAAACGGCGATGGCATCAATGACTTTTGGCAAGTTTTGGGAGTGCGTCCTGATTTTGAATCCCAAGCTCAGATCTATATCTACGATCGCTATGGGAAAATGCTGAAACGCCTTAATCCCCTTAGTCCAGGTTGGGATGGAATCTACAACGGCAACCCCATGCCGTCCAGCGACTATTGGTTCCGCGTGATCTTTGAAGACGGACGCGAGCTGCGTTCACACTTTAGTCTCGTTCGCTAAAGAAATATTTATATCTTTAAGAAAATCAGCTAGCTATGAAACTGAATCGGTCTTTAGGGCTTCTTCTGCTCTTTTGGCATGCCTTCTGCGTTGCACAAGAGGTTAGCTTACTGAATCAATTTAACGGCCGCTACGATTACACTGCTATTGGTAATACCCTAAATACTGCAGAGAACGGCGGAGGTGCTCCTTGTGAGATCTTAACCTCTTCTGCTGCGGAGCTGTCTTTGGAGCCCGACCAAACAGTCATCAATGCCCTTTTGTACTGGGCAGGCTCTGGCACAGGAGATTTTGAAGTTCAACTCAACGACAGTGAAATAAGGCCAGACAGAACCTTTGCCCTTGCTCTAGACGATACCCGTTCTTTCTTTGCCGCCGTGACAGACATAACAGCACTTGTTCAATCCACAGGAAGCGGCACCTATACCTTATCAGAACTCGACCTGAGTAGTATCATTGAGACCTACTGCCCTACCGGAACCAATTTTGCCGGTTGGTCTATTGTGATCGTTTATGAGGATCCGGACTTGCCCTTGAATCAACTCAATATGTACGAAGGATTGGAGCGCGTCCCGGAAACCATCAGCATAGAACTAGAAAGCCTTAACGTGCTGGACGACGAAGGCGCAAAAATCGGCTTTCTGGCTTGGGAGGGCGATGCTGCCCTGAGCGTAACGGAAACCCTCAGCATCAATGGAGATATAATAAGCAATCCGCCACTAAATCCGGCAGATAATGCCTTTAACAGTACCAACTCCTTTACTGGATCTGATGTGCTTTACAATATGGACATTGACTTCTACTCCATTGAGGACAATATAGAACCCGGCGACACTTCGGCCCTCATAGAACTCACCTCAGGGCAAGATTTTGTGATGATCAATAATATTGTCACCGTTCTTAACAGTCAATTACCTGATGCTACTGCCAGTATAGATACAGTAAGCGATCCTAGCTGTGGAGAACGCCAACTCTCGGTGGACTATACCATTTACAACATAAACAGTACAGATGTCCTTTTGGCTGGTACACCCATAGCCTTTTACGCAAACGCCACCTTGGTTGGAACAGCGGCAACTTTAGCTGATATTCCCATCGATGGGCAAGAGTCGCAAGCTATCTCACTGAATATCCCGGAAGCTGTTCCGAATGCCTTTAACTTGCGAATCGTTGCCGATGATACAGGTAGCGGAACCGGTGTGGTTGCGGAGTTGAATGAGACCAATAATGAAGCCGAGCTGCCAGTACGTCTGGTCAAATTCCCGGAATTTCCTTTACCGCAAGATCTGGAACGCTGCGACGCCGTTGGCGATGAATTCTTTGATCTGAACGACGCCTTAACAGGGATAGACCCAGAATTGATACTGAGCTTTCACGAATCCGAAGCAGATGCAAATTCCGGTGACAATCCTATAGTTGATCCTACAAATTATTTACCCCTAAGCACAACGCAAACCATCTATGTACGTGTTGCTAATGCAGACTGTTTTGTGGTGAGCTCCTTTGAGATCAGGGTGATCATTTGTCCACTACCCGATGCATCAGTCTCCTTACCCGATCCGATCACAGCCTGCCGAGGCCGTATTTTGGATTTGACCCTAAGGGTTTTTAACACAGCAGGAACAGCTCCACTTCCGGTGGGAACGCCTATTTCACTTTATGTCGACGGTGTTTTCTTCTTGGGTCTAGACACTCCCACAGCTATTGCGATTGGTGGTTTTATAGACTTGGAATTTCAACTAGCTTTAGATGCAGCGCTGCCCGATGAATTTAGCCTCCTGGCAGTTGTTGATGACCTTGGAGACGGTAGCGGCACGGTGGAAGAATTAGACGAGACCAATAACACTTTCAAAACCACAGTGCGCTTTGAAAATATTCCGGAGCTTCCTACACTCCCGGACCTCTCGGCTTGCGATCTCGGTTTTGATACTGCGACCTTTGATCTTACCCAAACTACGGAAGAGAATTTTGCGGATCTAACAGGCGAGATTCGCTATTTCACCTCTGCCTCGGACGCCTTATTAGGGATCGGAGCGATAGTGAATCCGCGGCAATTCAACAACAGCAGCAATCCGCAGCAAATCTATGTGCGATTCGACAATTCGATCTGTTTTGATATAGTCAGCTTTGAGCTTTCTGTAGAAAATTGCCCTCCGGTGATCCCCCAAGGATTCTCTCCGAACGGCGATGGCATTAACGACCTCTTTGAAATTGTTGGACTGTTAGATATTTTTCCCGATCATCGCTTGGAAATCTATTCCCGACTTGGGAATTTGATCTTCTCAGGGAACAACCAAACAGGACATTGGAATGGAGTACCAAACAAAGGCCTGGCGCGGCCTTCAGGACCTGTACCTCCGGGGGTTTATTACTACTTGTTGTTCTTGGGCGATGAAAATTATGATCCTATGAGCGGCTGGCTCTATTTAAACAGGGAATAAGCTTTATCCAAGCGATGAATGAGCACTGTTTTTTTAACATTTAAGCCCCGATTTTAGGCCAATTTTTTACCTACATCGTTGAAAACAAAAATTACGTCTAAGTTTTGTGCAATTCTTTTACAGACTTAAAATAATCTCTTACATTTATCTTTTAGACATCAATTCATACAATTAACAGCCACCTTCTATGAGAAATTTTACTCCTAGATTCTTACAATCAATAATCGCTCTGGCATTCCTTTTTCTAGGCCTTCAACAAGGTCAGGCACAGCTAGATGCGCAGTTGTCTCTGGACGACGCCTTTGCAAAAGGGAATTTCATTGAAATTGGGATCAACCAGAACGGAACTTTTGGTGTTCCAAACAGCCAGAATCCTGGTCCGCCGTATCACGATAGTCGTGAAACCGGAAACGACCTTTTTGGCTTTATCGCTAACCCGGTAATGGACGGATGGGTCGATTATGACGGAGATTTCTTTACTCCTGGTTCTCCAGAGGAAGGATGGGCCATCGAATACGACGGTGCCACCTGGAACAACAACTTAGCAAGTCCTAACCAAGTTCCTGGAGCTGTTAGTGGCGCTGGGATACTTACCGATCCGTGTTTTGGAGATTTTGCCCAAGTTTCATGGAATGGTTTTATCGATGGAATAGAGATCATTCGTAATTTCTCTGTTTCTCGCGACGGACTCTTTATTCGCATGGAGCAGCGCTTGACCAACTTAGACGATGTTCCGAAAACGAACTTATACTGGATGAACAATGTGGATCCAGATAACAACCAAACCATCAACGGAAGTTTTACAACCGATCAAGAGCTGATTGCTCAGCCTTCTGGTGGTTTGGATATCTTGGGATTTGTTTGTGCTTCTCAAGGCCCATTGGGTGGTGTTGATGCAAACGGATCAAGTGTTTGTTATTACGTACAAGACGAAAGAGCTCGTGTAACTTATGGAGGTTTCACCAACCGTGATCCCTCTGACATTTGGAACGGAATTGGTTTTGAACAAACGGAAGGAGCGACCAATACAGCAGATGAGGCTATCTCTATTGCCTACTTCTTCGGGGATCTTGCTCCGGGAGAATCTGTAACCTTTACCTACTTCTATGTATTTAGAGACTTTACCGGAGGTGGAGTTGATCCTACCTTTATCACCTTGACCCCACAGAGTCCTTCGGCTTGTGGCGCAAGTGACGGTGGAATTTTAGTAACTGGTCTTTTGGGTGATATCGACTACAACATTTCTTATGTTGACGATGGTGTACCAGTTGGACCTATCACCTTGACCGCCGATATGTCAGGATCCTTGACCATTGGAGGTTTGGATGCTGGAGTGTATACCGACTTTGTATTCACTAACGATGCGGGATGTTTCTTTGAAAACCCAGGACCAATCGTAATTGAAGATCCAGGAGCTCCGACGTTCACAGTCGTTGTGAATCAGCCTGTGGCTTGTGACATGGACGGTAGTCTTGAACTTCAAGGCCTAACGCCATCGACCTCTTACGATCTGACCTATACGCAAGACGCAACCGTAATCGGACCTGCCACAGTATTATCTGACGCAACTGGAAGCATCTTTATCACTGGTTTAGGAGAAGTTACCATTACGGACATTACTTTAGAGCAAGGCACTTGTTCCTTTACGGACCCAGGACCTTACACTCTAGAGTATCCAGTATTCACTCCAGTAGTGACCCCTGCAGATCCTGTGAATTGTGATTCTGACGGTTCTCTTACAGTAGACGGACTAGCTCCAGATACGACCTATGAGGTGACCTATTTACTAGATGGAGTTTTAGTTGGTCCTATCACAGTGACTACAGATGCCACAGGACAATTTATTATCAGCGACTTAGACGAAGGATCTTATACAGACATCACTATTGTTCTTAACGATTGTACCTATACAGCTGCAGGACCGTTCGTATTAACACGCCCATCATTAGGTGGAGCCGTTATCACTGGTGTTGATCCGGTAACTTGTGGACCTACAGGAGAGGTGATCATTAGCAATGTATTCCCGAATACCACTTTTACACTCACCTATACCTTCAACGGTGTACCAGTTGGTCCTATAACTGTGACCTCTGATGCCTCTGGAACGATTGTTATTACCGGACTCTTAGCTGGTATTTATGCTGATGGGGTATTAACATTCAACGATTGTTCGTTCAATCAACCAGCTCCGATCGAGTTGTTTGAGCCAGACGCACCAAGCTTTACAGTTACTGCGCAGGATTCAGATGTGTGTGGACCAAACGGAGCCTTATTGATAGAAGGCCTTATGCCAGATACAACTTACAATGTCACCTATACTGTAGACGGAGTAGTTGTTGGCCCTGTAGCCTTTACAACAGATGCCTCCGGGACTATCATCATTGGAAGTTTAGATCAAGGTACTTATACCGATGTTACTGTAGAAGTTGTTGACTGTGTTACTACTTTAGCCGGTCCATTTGTGATCAATTACCCGGATAACCCAACATTTACGGTTACTGTGAACGATCCTGCGACTTGTTCTGCAGACGGAAGCATTGTTATCTCTGGTCTATCTGCAGGTACGACTTACGACGTATCCTACATCTTTAATGGTACTCCTGTGGGACCATTAGCCTTAACGGCTGATGGAGCAGGTACCATTACTATCTCAGGATTGGATCAAGGAACCTACACAGATATTCTGGTTGATCTTGGTTCATGTCAAGCTGACGATCCAGGACCGTACGAGATCATGTATCCTGACAGTCCTGCGATCAATACTCCAGCTGCATACGAACTTTGTGGAACTCCTGCCGGAGTGGCTGAGTTCGACCTTAGCAGTCGTGACAATGAGATCACTGGCGGAGCTTCTGGTGTTACCGTGACCTATCACGAGTCCGAAGCAGATGCCGAAACTGGAGATAATCCATTGACCTCACCTTACACGAACACCTCAAACCCACAAACGGTTTACGTACGTGTTCAGGATGACGTTACGGGTTGTTTCAGCACCACTACCTTAGAATTGGTTGCCTTGGTAATCGATCCACTAGCTATGCCAGCTGCAGTAGAAAGCTGCCCAGCAGACGGTGCTTCAGGCTTAACGAATCAATTCGATCTTACGGCCTTTAACGCTGAATTGGGTATTGATGTTTCTGGACTAACAGTGACCTATCACACCAATGCCGCTGATGCAGAAGACGGTAGTAATCCAATTGCAAATCCGACAAGCTATACTAACGTTACTACTCCGGAGACCATTTATATCCGAGTTGCCAATGACGAAGGTTGTTTCCAAACAACTTCAGTAGAGATCAGTGTGGTTGCTTGTGAGATCGAGATTCCTCAAGGGATTTCACCAAACGGCGATGGATTCAACGACACCTTCTCCATCAACGGATTAGAGCTTCACCCGAATTTCGAGCTTAAGATCTTTGATCGTCGCGGACTTCTAGTATACTCCGGAAACGGAAGTACTCAAGAATGGGATGGTAGAGCACTAGAAAAGAATGGAGAATTACTACCAGTAGGAACATATTTCTATACGCTTCAACTCAATGATGCGCCTGGAGATCCATTCTCCGATGTAGAACAATTGTATTCTGGTTGGGTCTATTTGAATTACTAAGTAGATTCCTCCAAAGAACAACAAAGCCTTCAAATTTAGATTTGAAGGCTTTTTTTATCGACAAACGGGAGACTTTAACGACTAGAATTTGCGTAACTTTCCCTAAAAATTCAACTAAAATGTCACTAACTAAACACGCCTGGCTGGGCTTGCTTTTGCTTGCCTTCAACCTTTCTTCGCTTCAGGCTCAAGTAAGCAAACCCGATCCTGCAAATTTTGATCGATTTATCGCTCAAGTATACACTGGTTCCGGGGCGGATTTTATAAGTCCAGATACCCGCAGATATGCATATATGAAAGCGCTTTATGAGAACCGCATCAGTTTTGTAAAGAGCGATGCAGAAAAGCTCGATCTGGATAACAGCCTAAAACTACTTTCAGAAGTACCCTTATACAATATTTACAATCCTGCTGTAACAAGAGACACTGGATTCGATCCGCAGGAATTCAACCCTTTCAAATATCAGTTTGATTTTTACGCTGCGACTAAGCTCATCTACCGCATAGACGGCACAGAATATCTCATTGTTATCCAACCTCAAGAACGCAAACAATAAGCTCATGAAAACAAAAATCTCACTTCTTCTTCTTGGGCTTATTTCTTGGACAAGCTGGGCACAAGATATCAATATGCAAAACGGCAGTTTTAATGTCTGCGCCGGAAACTTCTACGATTCTGGGGGTGCTGCCGGACCCTATGCCAACAACGAAAACTTAGTCTTGACCTTATGTGATGACGGTAGCGGCGGTATTTTACAGGTCGACTTTACCAGCTTTACTACAGAAACGCCTAACGATGTTTTGACCATTTATGACGGGCCCGATACCTCCTCGCCTGTTATTGGGGATTTCTCCGGAACCAACAGTCCGGGAATTGTACGGCCATCGCCAGCCAACACTTCTGGCTGTTTGACCTTTGAATTTGTCTCTAACGAATTCTTTACCTCTATCGGTTGGGAAGCCCAACTGAGCTGTTGCCAGGAGATCTCAACCACTTTTGAAGGTTCTACCCCTGCTGCAGCAGGTGGTATTATCGCTGCGGATGTTGACGAATTAATTACCGTTAATGCTTCTGCTGTATTTGCTGGATCTGATGTCGGAGCCACCTACGAGTGGGACTTTGGCGATGGAACAGTTATGAGTGGCTTGACAGCCATGCACTCCTATAGCTCGCCTGGCCTTTACCCTATTAGTTTCACTGCGACAGATGCTGCAGGTTGTGTGGATCAATCGCGCATTGAACTGATAGCCGATGTGGAGTTTGACGTGTCTGTAGGTAACCCCTTTGTGGATGCTGGCCCTGATGTAACCTTAGATTGTTCTTCTGGGGAGATCTGTGCAGATCTGAGTGCCGACTTTCTTTCTATAGGAGAAACCACTACGTATAATGTAGTGCCTATTCCTTTTGACCCGCCTTTCTCTTTTAACGGTTTGGCCAATAGTCTGAACCCAGATATTGACGATGCTTGGTCTGATGTTGAAGAATTGCCGTTTGACTTTTGTTTCTTCGGAGGGACTGAAACCCAGTTCCAAGTGGGCTCTAACGGAGTGATCCGTTTTGAAGTTGACGCTTCGGACACCTCCAACGGTTGGTCATTTAGCGAAGACCTACCCAACAACGACAATCCAACCTTGGGAGAGGCCAATATCTTTACCCCAGGGCATGATATTAATCCGGCAACAAGTGACACAGAGGAGATCGGTTATGAAGTGCTCGGTACAGCGCCTAATCGTGTTTTAGTGGTTTCCTACTATGAAGTTCCCATGTTCTCATCGAGCTGTGGGGATCTTTTAGCAACGCAAATGGCGGTACTATATGAGACCACCAATATTATTGATGTATACATTCTAAACAAACCAACTTGCGAGACCTGGAACAGTGGTAATGCAGTATTGGGTATACAAAATAACGAAGGTACCGAAGCATTCGTTCCTCCTGGGAGAAACACTTCGGACTCCCCTTGGACAACTGAATTTGAAGCTTGGCGCTTTATCCCTAACGGACCAAGTGTTACCAGTATCACTTGGCTAGATGAATCAGGAGCAGTAGTTGGAGACACTGCCGATATTACTGTATGCCCTGCTGGCACACAAACCTATACCGCCCGTGTTGATTACCTAAACTGTAATGGAGAAACCGTTACTGTAGAAGACACTGTGACCGTAACGACCAATGCTACCTTTAGTTTTAATTTAGGAGATGATATTGGTACCTGCGATACGGACCCAATCACTTTGGATGCCGATACAGGAACTGCAGGAGTAACTTACCAATGGTTCTTGGACGATGCTCCTATTGTTGGAGCCACAGCTCCCACCTATGACGCAACTACTTCTGGGAGCTATCGCTGTGAAGCTACCGATGGCGAATGTACCGTTGCAGACACTGTTGTGGTAACCTTTTTTGACACTCCTGTGGCGAACACACCAACAGATCTAACGGTCTGTGACGATGATAACGACGGTTTTGCCGAATTTGACCTGACTCTGGCTGATGCAGAGATCATTGCCGGCCAGCCCGATACGGTCGTCACCTATTATGTGACCGAAGCCGAGGCTATAGCAGGTATAGCAGGTACGGAATTGTCAATGCCTTATACCAATGTGGAGAACCCGCAGGTGGTTTGGGCTAGGATCGAGAATTCTGGAGGTTGTTTCGATGTGGTAAGCTTTACCATTACGGTCTTGAATTCACCAGATATCAACGATCCAATTGCGAGTTTTGAGCTCTGTGATGATGAGAGCCCTGATGGCTCTACCGTTTTTGACCTGACCTTCTGGATCTCTGAGATCACTGCAGAAACTGCTGTTGACGTTAGTTTCCATGAGACTGAGGCCGACGCAGATGCCGGCACAGGATCAATTGCAGATCCTACTGCATATGCGAACACATCCAATCCGCAGTTGATTTGGGTACGCTTAAGCGATCCGACAACAGGCTGTTTTACAGTTGGAAGTTTTGAACTCATTGTAAACCCAGGACCGGTGACCAACACACCAGCTCCGTATGAGTTATGTGATATGCTGCCTTTTGATGGTTTTGCCGAATTCGACTTGACCTCTAGAGACGTAGAGATCACTGACGGCGCTCCAGGTCTTTCGGTGAGCTACTATTTGACTGAGGCAGAAGCTGCTACCGGTGACACCGCTACTGCCTTGAGTAGTCCGTATACCAATGCTACGAACCCGCAGACTGTTTTTGCCCGAGTAGAAGATAATACCACAGGCTGTTTTAGCATTGAACCTTTGGTACTAGAAGTACTGGCAGGACCAGCATTAACAGCGCCAACACCTCTAGAATTGTGCGATAATAACAATCCTGGAGATGAGATCGAAGCCTTTGACCTAACAGTTAAGGATGCCGAGATCACTGGTGGCGACACCAGCTTGGAAGTTAGCTATCACGAATCTGCTGCAGATGCAGAATCAGGCACAGCGCCTATTATTGGTCCTTATACCAACACCAGCAATCCGCAAACGATCTATGTTCGTGTTAGTGATCCAGCAACAGGCTGTTTCAGTACTACAGAATTGACCTTGATTGTTTTACCGGTACCTGTGGTAATAGCTCCAGAACCACTTCTGGAGTGCAGTAACGATGGGCCAACAGCTACGTTCGACCTTGAACCTCTGATCGCTGTTGTGAGCGGTGGCGATGCCGATCCGGATCTAACTGCGACCTTCCACAACAGTGAGGCTGATGCTGCTAGCGGCGATAACCCTTTACCATTGAACTACACCAACTCAAGCAACCCTGAGATCGTTTACATCCGGGTGGTGAATCTAGCTACTGGTTGTTTCAACACCACTACGGTGGAATTGACCGTTGATGTGGTTCCGCCTTTGGCTGCTTTGGATTTCATTGAGCTCTGTGCAACTGGTTCTAGCGGTACGGCAAATTTCGATCTGACTACTTTAATAGCAGAAATTGGCACTTCAGAAGCTACTTTGAATTATACTTATCACACCACTGCGGACGACGCAGAAACTGGTGATAATCCGATAAGTGATCCTGCAAACTATACCTTTAGCGGAGATGGCGGTACTATTTATGTTCGAGGAACCTCTGCCAATGGTTGCTACGCAGTCGGTTTGGCCGGTTTTAGTATAATCAGTTGTGCTATTGAGATCCCACAAGGTATTTCTCCTAATGGCGATGGCTTCAACGATACCTTTGCAATTCTCGGCTTGGAGAATCATCCGAACTTTGAATTAAAGATCTTTGATCGTCGTGGAATTATGGTTTATAGTGCCAATGCCAGTACCGATCAATGGGACGGACGTGCTGCAGCGCAAAACGGAGAGTTGTTGCCCGTAGGAACTTATTTCTACACCCTTAAACTCAACGATTCGCCAGACAGTTCTCAATCCGCAGAAACGGAGCAACTCTACAGCGGATGGGTCTACTTGAACTACTAGTTTTTAAGTAGTAAACACTTTTAATACAGATCAAAACGACTCGTTTCAATACGAGTCGTTTTTGTTTTATAATGCCCTTAAAAAAGCGTAATTTTAAGGTTCGATTCGCGGAGAGAATATACCCTATGAAGTTTACCATTGTTTCTGATTTTAAACCTACCGGAGATCAGCCTGAAGCTATCAAAGCCCTGGCTGGCGGCATAGAAAGTGGTGAAAAATACCAGACGCTTCTGGGGGTGACCGGGAGTGGAAAAACCTTTACGGTGGCCAATGTTATTGAAGAGGTTCAACGGCCCACCTTGGTATTGGCGCACAACAAGACGCTGGCTGCGCAACTTTATACGGAGTTCAAGCAGTTCTTTCCGAACAATGCCGTGGAATACTTTGTTTCCTATTACGATTACTACCAACCGGAGGCTTATATCCCAACTAGCGGAACCTATATAGAAAAGGACCTTTCGATCAACGAAGAGATAGAAAAACTCCGATTAAGCGCCACTTCTTCCCTACTCTCAGGCAGACGCGACGTATTGGTAGTTGCCTCTGTTTCATGCTTGTACGGTATTGGAAATCCTATAGAATTCCAGAAGAACGTGATCAAATTACACGAGGGTGAAATGATCTCCAGAACCGCCCTACTTCATAAATTGGTACAGAGTTTATACTCCAGAACCGAAGCAGAATTCAGCCATGGGAACTTTAGAATAAAGGGAGACACCTTGGATATTTATCCGAGTTATGCAGATATAGCTTTCCGCATTCATTTCTTTGGAGATGAGATCGAGGAAATAGAAGCTTTCGACCCAGGCACTAATGACCGAATTGAGCGTTACGATCGTTTGACGATCTATCCGGCTAATATGTTTGTTACCTCTCCGGATGTTTTACAGCATGCGATCCACAACATACAAGACGATCTGGTAAAACAAGTGGATTATTTTAGAGAAGTAGGTAAGCCTCTGGAGGCTAAACGTTTGGAAGAGCGCACCAACTTCGACTTGGAAATGATCCGCGAACTAGGCTACTGCTCCGGAATTGAGAACTATTCCCGCTATTTGGATGGCCGAGAACCAGGTACCCGCCCTTTCTGTTTGTTGGATTATTTTCCGGATGATTATTTGATGGTGGTGGATGAGAGTCACGTTTCGATCCCGCAGGTAAGTGCCATGTACGGTGGAGATCGCTCTCGAAAAGAAAATCTGGTGGAATACGGTTTTAGATTGCCTGCTGCTTTGGATAACCGTCCACTAAAGTTTGAAGAATTTGAGGCACTGCAAAACCAAGTGATCTATGTGAGTGCTACCCCGGCCGATTACGAACTAAGCAAAACCGAAGGGGTCTACATTGAACAGATCATCAGACCAACAGGCTTACTGGATCCCGAGATCGAGATCAGGCCGAGTTTGCATCAGATCGACGATCTGATCGAAGAAATCCAAGTTCGCGTTGAAAAAGACGAACGGGTGTTGGTAACCACCTTGACCAAACGCATGGCAGAAGAGCTGACCAAATACTTGACCCGAATTCAGATTCGTTGCCGCTACATTCACAGCGATGTAGATACCTTAGAACGTGTCGAGATCATGCAGGATCTGCGTTTGGGCTTGTTCGACGTCTTGATAGGTGTAAACTTATTGCGTGAAGGATTGGACTTACCGGAGGTTTCTTTGGTAGCGATCCTGGATGCAGACAAAGAAGGATTCTTACGATCTAACCGCTCGCTAACTCAGACCGTTGGTCGCGCGGCCAGACATATTAACGGAAAGGCTATCATGTATGCCGATACCATTACGCGCAGCATGCGAGAAACTATAGATGGCACCAATTATCGCAGAGCCAAACAGATCGCTTATAATGAAAAGCACGGTATTACTCCAACAGCAATTAAAAAATCACTGGACAACGCGCTGACCAAAAAGAAAACAGAGCGCTTTACCTTTGATACAGCAGAGGAATTGCTGCAAGAGCGTCCGGAAGAGTATTTGACCAAACCGCAGATCGAAAAACGCATTCGAGATACCCGTAAGGCCATGGAGAAAGCGGCCAAAGAGCTCGATTTTATGTTGGCTGCCAAGCTTAGGGATCAGATAAAACAGTATCAAAAGGAAATGGAAACCCTGGAATAATGGAACACGCACCAGACTCCATACGGATCAATAAAGCCTTGAGTGAACAAGGATTTTGCTCGCGCCGACAAGCAGATACACTGATCGAACAAGGTCGAGTTACCATTAATGGTCGCAAAGCTGTATTAGGTGATCGCGTGCTTCCGAGTGATGAAATCCAAGTAGACGGAAAATCGGCCAATAAAAAACAAGAAGATGTCTTTATTGCCTTCAACAAACCCGTAGGCATTACCTGTACCACAGACGAAAGCATCCCGGGCAATATAATCAGTTATATCAACCATCCTGAACGTATCTTTCATGTTGGACGCTTGGACAAACCCAGTGAAGGATTGATCTTTTTGACCAACAATGGCGACATAGTCAATAAGATCCTGCGTGCCGGGAATCAGCATGAAAAAGAGTACATAGTCACCGTAGATCGGCCCATCACTGAAGAATTTGTTAAGCGCATGGCTGGCGGCATTCCTATTTTAGGAACCGTGACCAAAAAATGCAAGGTCGAGCGCCTAAGCAGATTTGTATTCAAGATCATCTTGGTGCAAGGCCTTAACAGGCAGATCCGCAGAATGTGTGAGTATTTAGGTTATGAAGTCACCCGTTTGCAAAGAGTCCGCATCATGAATATCACCTTAGAAGGTATTCCAGAGGGCAAATGGAGAGATCTAACAGCAAAGGAGCTACAAGAGATCGAGGCTATGGTCAGCACTTCTTCTAAAGTATCTGCAGCCCAAACTCCGCGCAGACGCCGAAAACGATAGTCACGAATAATAATTTCCTGAACTCATTTAGACTGATAGTCTTTAAGCGAAAATTAGGCATTTTGGCTGTGATTGAAGAGTTTTTTGAGTTGCATAGCAGCGCTACGGAACGATAAAAACTCAAGAATCAGAGCGAAAAGGACAATTTTTTAGCAAAGGCTAGAAGGATAAAGGAGTTCCATAAAAAAAAACCGCACCCCAATTGCCAAGGTGCGGCTTACTACAACTAACTAACCAAATTTCCTAATAGACTTTTAGGATAACTATGAAATTGCAATTGTGCGTTTCTGAGACAGCTGCACCTCTTTGTTCTTTGGAACAACGATGGTCAAAACGCCATCGGTATAGGTGGCTGAAATCTCTTCTTGTTTCACATCTTCCGGTAAGCTGAACGATCTGCTAAAGCTCGCAAAGCTAAACTCCTTGCGGGTATAGCGCCCGTCGTCTTCTTTTACCTCTGTTGTGTTCTCCATGCTAGAAGACACAGTTAGAATGTCGTCTTCTACATCGATGTTAAATTCTTCTTTTTTAAAGCCTGGCGCCGCAAGAGCTACTTGAAAATCGTTTTCTGTCTCTTTTATATTGGCCGCAGGCACTTGGGTACGTTGTCCTCCCCAAACATCTAAGCGATCGTTCATAAATAGATCGTCTAGAAGCGAAGGGAAACCGAATCGGGTATTTCTTTTAACTAAACTCATAACATGAAAAATTTGTTTACGCTTGGTATATAGCAAATTCGATTCCAATGCTATTTTCACGCCATTATGGCGCAATTACGAGTAAATAGAATGTCGTTTTGACAGTTTAGTTATAGTACGCCTGAAAGATACGTACCAATTCTTCTGTAGGAATGAGCTTGTTCTCGTACTTATCCATACGGAGCATTACCTGATCGATGATCTCCATGCGGATACCCATTTTAAGTCCAAAATTCCGTAAGGCAGCAACTTCTGCATCCTTGGTCTTAAGATCGATATTCATCATCAATACCAACTTATGGAAGTGGGTGATACGCCCAAGTTCCGTGACTATAGGCTTAGATTCGACCGGATTGTGAAAGAGGTCGTGAACCGTTTCTTTATCGATATCGAAACGTTTGGCCAAGGTCATGATGAACTGATATTCCTCTTCAGAAATATGGTGATCTGCTTGAGCCAATGCGATAAGATCGCTGAGTAATCCTAATTTTTCCTCTTTGTCTTCCATGGTAGTTAATCAGAGTAAAAATAGGGAAAAGCAAGGACAAAAAAAATCCCGAGCGATAGCCTCGGGATTCTTCTTTTAAATACAGTGCACTTCCCTACACTACCGTCTTCAATCGCACGGGCACTGTATATTCCATTCCTGTCTGAGCATCAGCTTCCAATTTCTGGTAATTCAGTCTGGATTTGATGTATGATACCAAAGTATCATTGTCTGATTCTACAGACAGCACAACCACCTCGTTGTCTTTGTTGATCATAAAAGAAACCTTGGCGATCTCTTCCGATCCAAAATCAAAATCTGGGTTGGCTAAAAACTTCCCGATCTCCTGGGTGATCGTTACTGGGTTCGATTCGTTTGGCTCGGTGGCCGCATTTGCGGTAGTCCCTACAAAAAACGCTAGGGCAACTACCAATAAACTTAATTTTCGCATTACTGTTCGATTTTAATTGATGTACACCTAATAGACTGCTCTAAAATCAAATAGTTACCGCTAAGCCACTGATTTAACGACAGTTTAACGATTATTTGAACTGCTTAACATTAAAAATAGGGCATAAAAAAACTCCCGAAAACCAGTGTTTACGGGAGCTTAGGTATGTTACAAAGTCTTAGGCTAATAAGGCCTGAACTTTATCTGAAGCTTCTTTAAACTCAACTGCAGAATGTACATCTAAGCCGCTATTATCGATAATTTCTTTCGCTAATTCGGCATTGGTTCCTTGCAGACGAACAATAATTGGTACAGGAATATCTCCAATATTCTTGTAGGCATCAACGATACCTTGTGCCACGCGATCGCAACGTACAATTCCACCAAAGATGTTTACCAAGATGGCTTTTACATTCGGGTCGCGCAAGATGATCTTAAAGGCTGTCTCCACACGCTCTGCGTCTGCAGTACCTCCAACGTCAAGGAAGTTTGCTGGCTCTCCGCCTGCCATTTTAATAAGATCCATGGTAGCCATCGCCAAACCTGCTCCGTTAACCATACATCCAACGTTTCCGTCTAGATCAACGTAGTTTAGTCCAACGGCTTTTGCCTCAACCTCAATAGGATTCTCCTCGCGTACATCACGCATCTCAGCGTAATCCTTGTGACGGTAAAGCGCATTGTCGTCTATAGTTACTTTAGAATCCACGGCGATCACACGATCGTCACTGGTCTTAAGTACAGGGTTGATCTCAAAAAGAGAACTGTCTGAATTCTCATAGGCTTTGTAAAGCGCAAAGACGAACTTGGTCATCTCCTTGAATGCCTTTCCGCTTAAGCCCAAGTTAAATGCTATACGACGAGCTTGGAAAGGAAGTAAACCAGTATCTGGCTCCACAGTTTCTGTAAAGATCAATTCTGGTGTCTCTTCTGCAACAGCTTCAATGTCCATGCCTCCTTGCGGAGAATACATGATCATGTTCTTTCCAGCTGCACGGTCTAACAAGACACTCATATAATATTCTTTCGGCTCTGAATCTCCAGGATAGTAAACATCCTCTGCGATCAAAACTTGGTGTACTGTTTTTCCTTCTGCGGATGTTTGAGGGGTGATGAGTTGCATGCCTAAGATCTGGTTAGAAAGATCGCGAACCTCATCCAAGCTTTTGGCCAATTTTACACCGCCACCTTTACCGCGGCCTCCCGCGTGAACCTGCGCCTTGATAACGTGCCAGCCGGTTCCGGTTTCTTCGGTTAGTTTTCTGGCAGCCTCAACAGCTTGCTCAGGAGTTTCGGCCACATACCCTCTTTGGATCTGTACCCCAAAACTATTTAATATTTCCTTGCCTTGATATTCGTGTAGATTCATATGCTCGGTAGTCTTTTTTTCTGTTTTGCAAAGGTAGCAAATGCTAGTGGTCTGTTCCAACAAAATTTGCCTAGAAAATAAGTCGCTTATCGAAAGCTTAACACTTTTTTAGCGACTCTGACTTGCAAAGGATTTAATGCGCTTGCTTAATTTAGTAGGCTAAAATTTAAAAACAATGACAAATCAAGACCTTTTAACTGCTGTAGATCGCTTTGACAGCCCTTTGTATGTGTACGATGCCGATATGATCGCATCTCAATACAAACGCCTCACTGCAGCATTTAAACAGGTAGATAAGCTCAAGATCCACTACGCGGTCAAAGCTTCGAACAATTTGTCAATTTTAAAGCTCATCAACAGCCTAGGCGCCGGATTGGATACAGTTTCTGTTCAAGAAGTGCTTTTGGGCTTGGAGGCAGGAGTAGATCCGAAAGACATTATTTATACTCCCAACGGCGTTTCTTTCGAAGAGATTGAACAAGTCGCCGGTATGGGGGTGCAGATCAACATCGACAATCTGGCTATTTTAGAGCAGTTCGGAACAGCGCACCCTAAAGTGCCTGTTTGTATCCGAATCAATCCACACGTTATGGCCGGTGGAAATACCAATATTTCCGTAGGGCATATCGATAGTAAATTCGGTATCTCCATCCATCAGTTACCACATATACTTCGGATAGTTGAGAACACCGGGATGCATATAAATGGTATCCACATGCATACGGGAAGTGACATTCTAGATGTGGAGGTGTTCCTCTATGCTTCAGAGATACTCTTTGAGACCGCTAAGCATTTCAAAACATTGGATTTTATCGACTTCGGAAGCGGTTTTAAAGTGCCTTATAAAGCTGGTGACATAGAAACCAATGTAGAAGAATTTGGCGAAAAACTCAGCCAACGCTTTAATGAATTCCAAGCAGAGTACGGACGCCCTCTTACTTTGGCCTTTGAGCCGGGAAAATTCTTGGTCAGCCAGGCCGGACAGTTCTTGGTGCGCGTAAATGCCATTAAACAAACCACTTCAACAGTTTTTGCACAAGTAGATAGCGGATTCAATCATTTGATCCGCCCAATGCTTTACGGCGCGCAGCATCAGATTAGAAATATCTCCAATCCGGAAGGAAAAGAGCGTTTTTATTCCGTTGTAGGCTATATCTGTGAGACAGACACCTTTGCTAATAACAGACGCATTGCAGAAATCTCTGAGGGAGACATCTTAAGTTTTAGCAATGCTGGTGCATACTGTTTTACAATGGCAAGTAATTACAACAGCCGCTACCGCCCGGCCGAAGCACTTTTTATAGATGGCGATTGGAAGCTTATTCGCAAGCGGGAGACCTTTGAAGATCTGATCAGAAATCAGTTGGTGTAATACTAACCCAAATCCCGATCTCTCGGTTTAATGATCATGCGAAAGTACTGGTCTTTGTAAATGTAGTAACCGATCCAGTTGTAAAAGGTCCGGACACGATTCTTAAAGTTCACCAAGCCCATGATATGGACAAAGATCCAGATCAACCAGGCAAAGAAACCTTTAAAGGTTGTCTTTTGTCCAGGAGTATCCATCACGGCCTTGTTCCGACCAATTATAGCCAAGGCACCGAGATCCTTATAACGAAACGGGCGCCAGTTCTCTGGGGCTCGTTTTAAATTTGCGGCTAAGTTCTTTGCTTGTTGAATTGCCGGCTGCGCTAACTGCGGATGCCCATGCGGATGCTCGGGATCATCAGACACAAAGGCGCAATCTCCC
The DNA here is from genome assembly GCF_002163875.1 of Gilvibacter sp. SZ-19. Lineage (GTDB taxonomy): Bacteria > Bacteroidota > Bacteroidia > Flavobacteriales > Flavobacteriaceae > Gilvibacter. Next base: position 355,337 of record NZ_CP019333.1, read on the forward strand.
AAGGCAAAGATATTCTCAAAACCTTCTACCTGATTGAACCCGTTGGTCTTCATGCGCTTTCCAGGACCCAGCACATCGGCAGGAATACCTTCAAAAGTCTTGGCAGAAATCCCCGCTGCCCAGATAAGATTAATGGCCTCTATGGTAGTACCGTCTGAAAGATAAACCACATTATCTTTAAAATCATTTACCCGAGTATTAAGACGGATCTTCACGCCTAGCTCTTCTAACTTTTTATGGGTATAGCGCTGAGAAGCCGCAGACATCGGCGCCAGCACAGTATCGTTTCCGTCCAAGAGATAGATCTCACCCAGATCTTCTACCGCGAGTTCCGGGTAGTCTTTCTGCAAAACATGGGCTTGCATTTCTGCAAAGATCCCAGATAATTCTACTCCCGTTGGACCTGCACCTGCTATGACAAAGGTCAAGTGACGCTTGCGATGAACGGGATCTTTCATCCGCGTTGCCCTATCTAGACGCGTAAAGATCACGTTGCGCAGGGAAAGCGCATCGCTAATGGTCTTCATAGGAAGGCTGTACTTGGCAATATTCTCGTTTCCGAAATAATTGGTTTCCGCTCCTGTTGCTAAAACCAGTTTGTCGTAATGCAGTTCTCCATTGTTGAGTACGATCTTGTTTTGCTCTGGATGAATTGCTTGCAACTCACCCAAGCGGAAGCGCGTGTTCTTGTGTTTGCGCAAGATCTTCCGAAATGGATAACTAATGGCTGAGGGTTCCATAAAACCAGCAGAAACCTGATAGATCAGGGGTGGGAAAAAATTGTAATTATTGGCGTCGACTAGGATTAGATTGTAGCGTTTGTCGTCTCCTAAACGCTTAATGAGTTCCAGGCCAGCGAAGCCTCCACCCACAATGACGACGGTTTGGGTATCGTCCATAGAATAGTCCTTGTTTTGGACACATAAAGATACGAAGACCCCCGCTTTAATCCGCTTTATTTAACTACAATTTTAGGGTTCAACCCCAATAGGCATTGCCGTAGCTCAAATGGTATTTTTCGCAAACTTGCTTTAAGAATGCATCGATCTTATCTCGCTGCTGGTAATCGCCCTCTAAGGTAACGGTAAACCACTCTGGGCCAGTTTCTCCGTTGCTGTACCAAAAGCCGCTATCGGTAAAGGTATCGCTTACTTCCGGGCAGGCTTTCATGGCCTCCGCCAACCGATTGCAAACACCCTCTGCCGCCTGAATGATGTATCTTCCCATTAGCGCAAATGCTTGTCAAAGAATGCTATGGTCCGTTCCCAAGAAAGCATGGCTGCGGCTTCGTCATATCGCGGCGTTGTATTGTTGTGAAATCCGTGATTCACTTTCGGATACATATGGGCAGTATATTCAATATTGTTCGCCTTTAAAATAGCTTCATATTCTGGCCAACCAGCATTCACTCGCGTATCCAATTCCGCATATTGAAGCAATAAAGGTGCTTTGACCTTAGCTGCATCTTTGGCTGAGGGTTGTCGACCGTAATAAGGAACTGCCGCTGCCAATTCCGGCACACGCACCGCCATCATATTAGAAATATAACCTCCGAAGCAAAACCCAACCACTCCGATCTTACCACTACATTGCGGATGGTTCTTTAAATAATCGAAGGCAGCAATGAAATCTTGCAGCATCTCTTCGCGGTCGCGCTGCCGTTGCATGGTTCTACCGTCGTCATCGTTTCCAGGATAACCACCTAATGGCCAAAGCGCATCGGGAGCTAAACTGATAAAATTGGCCTTTGCAGCTCGACGGCCAACATCTTCTATATACGGATTTAGCCCTCTGTTCTCATGCACCACCACGATTCCAGGCAGTTTTTCCTGCGGATCCTTGGGCAGAGAAAGTAGACCTCTGATCTCGCCTCCTCCTTTGGGAGAGTTATACAGCACATAGTCCGATTGGATGTCTTGATCGTCTGCGGCGACCATAGCCGTATTGCGGTAATTCGGCTCCATAAAGCTCAGCAGGGAACCAACGGTAACACTACCTGCAGCATAAAGACCCAAGCGTTGTACAAAACCTCTGCGGTCTATCTTGTTATGGGCGTAGTCGTCGTAGAGATCAAAGACCTCTTGCGGGATGTCTTCTTTTTTAAGCGGCTTCATAATTGTTGGTTTTAGAACCTTTAAGGTACGAATTAATTCTCTGGAGCTGATAGTTCCAATATGCGATTGATGCTATTCTCCATAAGCTCGAGTTCTCCTGTCATATTGTCCAGAATCTCATCAAGATCCAAATACCTGTCCATGACAAAATTGTCGAACTCCAAACTGGTCAAGAAATTCAGGTCGATCCGCGGGTCTCGCAAGGCCTTTTCTGTTTCACTGGTAAAGAGCAGATGCTTTTTCATATAGGGCTTGAGCCTGTTCTCAAAATTGTGAAAAGCCCGAATCTCTTCTTCCTGATAGTCCACCAACATATCGTTCCAACGGATCAGTAAGCTTCTGAGCTCATCGTTCCGGATCACATCGAAGGTGGAATTGTTCAAAATGCTTTTGGCTACCCCATTAGAAGGGTTGTAGGTAAAAACCCAGGTCATATAGTACAGGTGATGCGAAAGCGAATCCAGATCGACCGTTTTTAGGTCTATAGGAAGTTGCGAATAGACATATTCTGTGGAAGCCAAACTAAGCCTGTGATAATGCATCACCGTATCCCATTGGGTCTTGTTGGCTTTAAACTCGTTATGCAACTCGGCCAGGAGCATTCGCTCGGTTGCTCTATCGTCACTTTGCTGCTTCCAAGCATCGATCTGTAAGGCCAAAAGTATACCGACAACAATCAAAATGATCTCCCCAAAGGCATAGATCAGATAATTCCCCAGTCGTTTATCTCGAACTAACTTAAGCCGAATATCCCGAAAGAACTTCAACATGATCTAGGCAGGTAAACGGCTTTTTATAAACTTGAACTGCCCGTTGTGGTTAGACTCGTGTTCCACCACATGGAACCATTTGCAATAATTGTTGGTCGGACCCCAAGGCCAGGCCTCGTCTACCGCCAAAAGCCAGTCATCATCGCGTTTGGCGAGTTCTTCCAAAGAAGTGGCGCGAACGCGATCGAGCTTTTCCATATAGAATTCCAGAGGATTGCCTTTAATACTCGCTCTTGCCTTATCTCCTAAGCCCATAGCAACACCAAACTCCTCAGCGTCCGCCTTATCCCAATCGCCCCAAGCGCGATTCTCAAAGGTGTGGATCTGATAAAAGCGCTCCGTAGCTGCCAAATGATACAACATTGCCCCAATAGAATTGGCCTTGTCGTCTACCAGATAGTCCAGATCTTTAACGCTCATCCCTTCTACCGGTCTTAAAATAACAAAGCGCATCCAATTCATCATAGAGACCAGAGTCCCCACTTGAGGGGTAAACCCTTCTTTAGGGCCTACTATATTGAGGTCGTTCATTCCGCTCAGACTAGTAGAACCCAAAGGCGGTGTCCAAGAGAGCAAAGCGCCAGAAGCCAAGGTGGCTAGCGATGCTTGTTTTAAAAATTTGCGTCGATCAACGCCTTTGTTTGTGTTTTCCATATTGTTCGTGTTAGTTGATTGCTGATGGATCAGTTGAAGCGTTTTATCAGATGATAGGAGAAGGTTATGATCTCCATATAATTCTCTTTACTGATCTTTTCGTCTATGCCGTGAAAGCGACTCATACTATCGGGCGCTAGTTTTATGGGGTAAAAACGATAGACATCGTCCGAAATATCGTAGAAATAGCGCGCATCGGTTCCGCCGCCTACCAGACCGGGAACAACGATACTGTTTGGATAAATATCGCGAATGGTTTGTTCTAGGATCTTAAAATTCTCAGACTCTACACTGGAAACTGGCGAAGGATTTGTCAAAAAGCCCACTTCTTCTACCCGTACCTTATCCGATACGGTATTTACAATATGCGCCTTTACAGACTCGATGGTCTCCCCAGGAAGAATTCTAAAATTGATGGTCGCCTCCGCAACCGTTGGGATCACATTGTTCTTAACTCCGCCTCCAATGATGGTTGGAGCTGTAGTTGTATGTGCATTCAATGCCTCGAGAATTGGTTTTTTGAACAGCCAAGGGTTGGCAAAAGCCATACGCTGCATAAAGGGCATTTCTGGGCCCATATACTCCAATTGATAATCTACAGGATTCACCAATTTATAGGGCCGCTGATTGTCTTCAAGGTCTACAATTGCCTGAGCCAAAATCCCAATGGTATTCTCTTCTGGCGGAGCTGAACTGTGTCCGCCATTGGTCTCCACGATAAGGCGAAAGGAAGCAAAACCCTTCTCCGCCAAATTGATCATGGCCACAGGGCTGTCTATTCCCGGTACTAGATCTTCTGCAAGAAAGCCACCTTCATCTATAGTAATTGCAGCCTGCACGCCTTGTTTCTTAAGATGATCCGCGATCTGCTTGGCACCTCTTGGGCCACCCACTTCTTCATCGTGTCCAAATGCTAAGTAAATTGTTCGCTTGGGCGAGAAATTCTCTTCCAGCATTTTCTCCACAGCTTCCATCACGGCCATCAAAGTACCTTTGTCATCCATGGTCCCTCTGCCGATAATATCGGTCTGGGTTATCTTTCCTTCAAAAGGTCCGGCCTCCCAATCCCCAATGGTGGGTTGATCTACAGGAACTACATCCATATGAGACATCAAGATCATTGGTTTTAAAGAAGCATCACTACCCTGCCAGGTGTATAACAAGCTGTAATCATTGATCTTTTCTAAGGTCAGCTTACTGTGGATCAGCGGAAAGGCGCGCTCCAAAAACCTATGAAAACCGTAAAAAGCTGTAGAGTCCGGTGGGGTGTCTTCGCTAAAGGAAATAGTCTTGTAAGTAACAGCTTCTGAAAGGTTTTCAAACACATCATTAGCTACGGTAACGGATTCAATACTGCCGGCTGGAACTTGCTTGGAACTTAAGGTAAAGGTTTTGATAAGTACTATCGCGATCAGCACCAAAAGGGCCAATCCGAGGAAACGGAATACTTTTTTCATCTAAGAGTTTGGTTGTTAGTTAAGTAGTATGTCGCCCTAAGGTACTATTTTTCTGTGTCATTGTTCACCTTCGATTTTTATTGCGGACAAAATCGGTTTTGCGCTTTAACATCCGAAGCAATACCAACAAAATCATTAATGCATCTTACAACGAGAATCATCAGATTTTTTGATTTTTTCGTAGAAATCTTATTTTTAGGACATTAAACCTAACTTTTAACGCAATGACCAACCAATTAAAACTGCTTTTCATGCTGCTTTTCATGTTCCCCATGAGCGGCATGGCACAAAATGCTACACTATCACCTGCCGCAACAGAAACAGTACAAGAGGCGCTCGACTGGATTTCCGGAAAACTACCGGATATTAAAATGAACAAGTATTTCGACGGATCCTTAACGCGAAGAGGTTATACGGAGATCTACACCTATACCATTGAATACGATGCTGCAAATTGCACAGTAATACTGAATCAAAAGTATTCATGGGTAAAGGACGACAGATCCGGCCGAAACGACTACGATGTGGAAACCAAATACGAATTCAAATTGAGCGATATAAAGAGTATTGAGATCGTGGAGAACAGTCCGTACTACGGTGTGAATTCTTATGTTGTCAAGACGAACAATAGCAAAGACCTTATTAAACAAGGAGAAAATGCTATGGTCAATGAATTCGCTATCAAATACAACGAACTTGGCGAATTGGCCGAAAACCCCGAGCGTTTTTTAAATGCTTTTAACGATGCCATTAAAAACTGCGGAGGCGGGAAGAAAGAAAAGTACTAAGCCCCTATAACGAATTATTTAAACGAACCACTTACTGCACTGGTAAGTGGTTTTTTTATACTTAACTCATACCTTACTGGGCAGTACACCGAATTTCTCCTTAAAACTTTTGGTAAAATACGACAGGTTGGAGTAGCCTACCGAATAAGCGATCTCTGACACACTACCTGCATTGCTTTTTAGCAAACGGTGCGCCTCGTTCAAGCGGATCTCTGTAATGAGTTGGTTGGCAGACTTCCCAGAAAGTGCTTTTAGTTTTCTGTGGAGCTGAGACCGACTAAAGCCCACAGCTGCGGCGATATCTTCTACCCCAAAACGTTCGTTGTCCAAATGTTCTTTAATGGTCTTAAAGACGTCTTGTAAAAATTTATCGTCTATAGAATTCACTCCAATATCGTCTACCAAAAGCATATCCAAGGCTTTAAAATGATCCCAAAGATTCTTTCTGGATTCTATCAGGTTCTTCATGCGAATTAGCAGCTCCTTTTCGTTAAAAGGCTTGGTCAAATAGGCGTCAGCTCCTTGAGATAAGCCCTCGATCTTATTGGCCTCTCCGGCCTTGGCCGTAAGCATGATGATAGGAATGTGACTGGTCTTGGCATTCTGCTTTAGCGAATGGCAAAACTCAAAGCCGTCTTTTTTGGGCATCATCACATCGGTAATAATAATATCCGGAGTGTGTTCAAAGGCCATACGTTCTCCCTGAGCCCCATCGGAGGCTTTAATGATGTTGTAATGTTCTTGGATCACATCGGCAATATAATATTGCAGATCCGGATTATCCTCTACCACTAACGCAAGAGGGAGTTCTTTGGTAGTAATTACTTTTTCAACTGCGGAGCTTTCTGTAGTTACTGTGTCGTCATTTATAGCTTCAGATGCGGATTGCTGCTCATAATTAGCAGGCAAGAGCACCGAATCCGGTAATTTTTTAAGGCTTACGGGTAGTTTTATCTTAAATGTGGTTCCCTTTCTTTCAACACTGTCCACGCTGATCTTTCCGTTGTGTAGGTCTATAAGTTCCTTGGTCAGCGCCAGCCCAATACCAGAGCCTTGCTCTTCAGTACCCTCCACGCGATAGAAGCGCTCAAAGATGCGCCGCACATCTTCTTTGCCGATACCCTTTCCGGTATCGGTGATCTCTAATTGTAAATAATGCCCGTCATGCTCTACGTTAACAGTCACGGAGCCGTTCTTTGGGGTGTACTTGAAGGCGTTAGACAGGATGTTGGTCAGTATTTTTTCCAGTTTGTCCTTGTCGTAAAAGGCCTGATCGAGTTCGTTTGGAAATCTTGTATTAAGGCTGATGTTGTTTCGCTCGGCCAAACTTTCAAAGGAAAACACCAAAGAGCGTATAAACTTAATGAGTCCGCCCTGAGTTAGGCTTAGATGTTCTTTGCCGCTTTCTATCTTAGACAGATCCAAAAGCTGATCCACCAAATTTTGCAAACGATCCGTGTTCTTTACTATGATCTCAAAGTCTTTCTTTTTAAGGGCGATGTCCTCCGACTGATTCTGAGCATAACCCAGTGCTCTTTTAATTGGTCCAGAGATCAAGGTCAAAGGTGTTCTGAATTCATGGCTAATATTGGCAAAGAAGCGGGTTTTAATGGTGTCCAGATCTTTGATACGCTGCATTTCATTGATGGCTCTTTGCCCTTGTAGGCGCTGTTCGGTCATTTGGCTTTGAATTACCTGACGGCGATAGGCAATTCCAAAAGAATAAATAACGATCTGCAAGAAGATTCCTGTCACATAAGGATCCAATTTAAAGAGTCCGAATTTAATAACTCCCAAAGACCATAGTGTTCCTATAAGTAAGAACATCGAAGCAATGATAGACCCAAAACCAAAATACTTGGCAAACTTATCTTTTTGTAAAACAAGCACTACCGACAACACTAAGCTGAATACGGTATAAAGATTCAAGACATAATAGTGTATTCCCACAGCCGTAAAGGACGGCTGGGCCTTGAACACGGGAACAGATAAGGCCACAAAAGCACTCTCCAACAATACGAACAAGCCCAGACCAAGCATCAACTTATCGAGCCTCGGAAATTTTTCTTTTGAATTGATAAAAGCCCTCCCGAAAAACCAAAAAGTATAGAATACCCCATTGGCCACTATTGCGTAAAGACTAAAGCGCAATACTGTGGTTGCACCTATAAAGAGCCCGATGGTCATGGCCTGTGTTATGGTAATAAAGAAGAGCCAAACCGAAAACCACAACATCACCTTTTCGCGCAAGTAAATGTATTGCAACAAATGGTAGAGAAATACTATAAAGGCAATTCCAAACATAAAGATGTTGAAACTGTTGTGGAATTGATAGATCTGATGGTAATACGCTTGCGAACTGTGTCTGAGGCTTAAATTAAAATAAGCCGGATACCCAATACTGTTTCCCTGAGCTTTAATGAGCAAGGTCACTTCTTCACCTACAGGAAAATTGGGAAGACGCACCTCATTGCGTACCCAATGGCTTTTAGTACTACGATCCTTTCTGGGGTATTCGACTCCTGTCTTCTCGTGAAAGATCAACTCCTCACCAACAAAGCCGTAAACGTCTACCTTGCCATTACTCTTGGTCCAAGCGGGAGGCCCAATCATCTTATCTTCCAGATTCAGCCTGAAATCGGTTAGAGAATCCGTAGCGACCAATTTTATCTTCCCCCAATAGGTAAACCCTAAATTAAGGTAGTTGGCAAAATCTGAGCGACTTTGCCAATTTGCACTACTGTCGCGTAGCACAGCCAAAGGTTTAAGGTCAGGGTCTGAGGTTTCTAACAAACGCAGTGCAGGCATCAAGTTATGGACCGGATACTTGGTGTCCACCTTATAGCTATCCTGAGCGGCTAAACTTTTAGGAAGCAGCATTACTAGAATAAAGATCCAGAATGGTTTCATACGAACTGCGTTGGCCATTGATTCTATTGACCAAAAAGATAATGAAAATGATCGCATTGCGAGTGATTTCGGTTTCTAGTGTAAATATCCAAAGGTCAATTAGAGGCAATTAACACTGCCGTTGCACCTCTTGACATATTTGTTGCAACGAGACTTATTTGACACAAAACTGCTAAAAACCAACACATTTGAGGCAAAGTGGGCTGGCAGGGGCAACTACTTTTATCCCATCAGAAATCAAAACACTCACAAATATGGATCGCAAACGCTTTTTAAAAACTTCGGCTATAGGGATAGGAACCCTCGCCCTTGCGCCTGTAGGCGTAGCCAACACTAAAATGTTCACGCCCCAAGCTGATGGTGGCAGCAATTCAACAGAACCAAAAATTGTTCGTAAAGATCAAGGTAAATCTCAAATAGTATTGGGAGACCATCAGCAGCTTAAACTCAGTGGCAAGGACACCGATGGACTATACACTTTAATAGAACAATACAACGACCCAGGAATGGAGATCCCCATGCACGTACATCAAGACGAAGACGAGGTCTTTCACGTGCTCTCCGGAAGTCTTGAGGTTAAAATTGGAAAAGAAACCAAGGTGCTTAAGGCAGGTGATCTGGGTTTTTGTCCAAAAGGAATTCCTCACTCGTGGAAGGTGGTCGGATCTGAAAAGGCCAGAGTCATGCTGAGTATTTTCCCTGCTGGCTTAGAGCTCATGTTCGACGAGCTTGCACAACTACCTGCAGGCCCACCAGACATGGAAAAGCTTGCGGCCATTTGCGCCAATTACAACATTCAATTTGTCTAATCATAAAAATCAATAGTTATGAAACTTAAAATAACCACTTTTAAGACGCTTTTATTAGCAACCGCACTTGTAACGCTCAACAGTTGTAGTGAAGACGATGCTGCGGATGAGATCCAGATGGAAGCCTGGGAGATCGAACTAGAACAAGTAAAAACAGCAACTGCTGCCTATGTAGATATCAGCGTAGCTGAGGACGAGGGCAGAATCGATGTTTCCGGCTTTGTACCGAACATGGGACACCATTATCTGAATCCGGCTTTAGCCGACGGCACCTTTGAAATGCTAAAACCTGAATTTATTTTGTATGCTCCGGATGACAATGGAGTTATGCGAATGGTGGCCGTAGAATACGGAATAGTTCCTGCAGATCCAGAGAATCCAGGCAATGCACCAGAAGGCTTTACTGGAGATCAAGACGAGTGGCACTTCAATGCCGAGATCGGCATGTGGACGCTACACGTTTGGACAGTGCTAGACAACCCTGACGGCATTTTTGCCTCCCACAACCCAACAATAGGAGACTAAGCGCTCTAGGCCGAATTTCTGGCTGCGTTGATATTCCCAAAGAGAGAACGGGTCACCATTTTCTCGAATACGGCCAGATCTGCCTCTTTGGCACCAGCGGCTCTGAGTTTTTGAATTTCACGTAATGCGAACTGTTGAATGGTCAACAGGGGTAATACAATTTGTTCTCTCATCTGAATGGAGGCGCGCATAACCGGCGCGTCTTCCATCAGTTGTTTACTACCGGTAAGCTCCAAGAGCAGGTCACGAGTGCGCTCAAACTCCTCGAAGATCATATTCCAAAACGCTCCGAATTCCGGATCGTCTTGCATGTAAGCAGTTAACGGAAAGAAAGACTTGGACATGCTCATCATCGCATTTTCCACTAAGGTCTTAAAGAAGACCGAATTCTTGTAAAGGGCAACGGCATCCTCCCACTGTCCTGCCGCTTTCATAGCTTGCAGCGCAGTTCCAAGTCCGTAGAACCCGGGCACATTCTGCTTTAATTGACTCCAGCTACCTACAAATGGAATTGCACGCAGATCACTAAAGACCAATTCACTCTTACCGCCGCGCTTAGAAGGGCGGCTCCCTATATTCGTCTTTGCATAATACTTCAGCGTACTCATGCGCTCCAAGTAGGGTAAAAAGCAGTCGTGGTTCTTAAATTCCTGATAGGCTGCATAACTGCGTTGGCCCAATTGCTCCATGGTAGCCCTATCGGCTTCGGAGAACAAATTCTTATCCGCAGCAAATACCTCGCCGCTGATACCGGAACTCAGCAATTGTTCTAGGTTGTACTGACAACTCTCTGGGGTTCCAAAATTGGAACTAATGGTTTGCCCTTGTATGGTTAATTCCACCACATTGTGCTCAATATTCGGCCCCAAAGAAGCGTAGAACTGATGGGTTTTACCACCACCTCGTGCCGGCGGACCTCCACGTCCGTCAAAAAAGGATACGCTGATCCCGTGTTGTCTAGAAACACGAGTGATATTCTCTTTTGCACGGTAAATGGACCAATTGGCCATTAAATACCCACCGTCCTTGGTACCATCGCTAAAACCAAGCATAACGGTCTGTTTCATACCTCTGCGTTTAAGATGCGCCAAGTAGTCTGGATGTTGATAAAGCGTGGCCATAACTTCATCGGCCATGGCCAGATCGTCTATGGTCTCAAAAAGTGGAACCACGTCGACCGTTGGGGTTGGCCAGTCACACATAAACAACATGGCAAAAGCCTCCATTACATTTAAGACCGAACCGTTGTTGGAAATGATGTATCGACTACACCCCACTTCACCATTAGCCTTTTGTATGGTCTTCATAGCGTAGATTGCCCCAAGGGTCTTCTGCGCCATTTCATCTTGCAATTGCTGCGGATCTATACTGGCCTGGATCTGCACTAAGGCCGAAATCTTCTCCTCGTCAGTAAGGCTGGCGTAATTTTCGGGTAAAACGCCCTTGGTCTCAGAGGCTATGGCTTCTACCACCCGAGAGTGCACCCGTGAGTCCTGACGGATATCCAAGCTCGCAAAATGACATCCGAAGAGCTTAACCTTTCCTATAAATGAATCCAACTGATCCAAAAAGAGACTTTGATGCTGTTCAATTAAAGTTTGACGTATTTCTCCCAGTTCTTTAAGCAAGTAGGCCGGCGTTAAGCGAACCTCATCGTGGTTGAGAAAAATATGATCGTAGAGTTCTTGTTGCAAGACAGCTGTTCGCTCATCGATGCCTTTAAAGGTCAATCGGCGTCTCAGTGCCCGCATGTCTCGGTAATAATTCCGGAACAAGGTAGTACGCAAACGCTGCGCTACATCTAAGGTGGTCTGGGTGGTCACAAAAGGGTTTCCGTCTCTATCACCTCCTGGCCAAAAACCAACGCTCACAATAGGGTTATCTAAGGTTTCTCCCTCAAAGATGTGTGTATTGATGTATTTGTAGATATTGGATACCGAAGTGTAAAAGACATTCTCTAAATACCAGATAAGGCGAACAGCCTCTTCATAGGGAGTGGGCTTCTCTTTTTTGAAAAAAGGAGTTTTACCCAGCTGCCCCAAGAGCTTTTGAATGTCTGTCAAGGCATTGTTCTCTATGGCCTTTGCCAGATCTGTAATGATACCCAGCACCTGCCCCGGGTAGAACTGTGTTGGGTGGGCAGTGAGCACAGTGCGCACCTGAAAGCCTTTCATGTATTCGCGCAGTGCTTCCGTGGCGTAGGTCTCTTGGGCTTCTTCTTTTACTCCTCTGAGCGTTCCGCGTCCTTCTAAGTTGTAGATTATTGGAAAAGCGGCATCTTCTATGGCGTCAAAAAGCACCACTTGCCGCTCAATGTATTGAATAAAGCGAAACAACAGATCCAAGCGCTGCTTGTCGTTGAGATCTTCACCGTATTTCTCAAAGAAGGTATTGACGATCTGTGTAGGGTTCTCTTTTTTGTTGTAACCCTGCTCGCAAATTTTGGTAAATAGCGGTAGCAATACTCCCGTGTTGGTGATCAAATCAAACGGGAGTGTTGTAAAAATACTGTTGTAAACGTTGTAACGCGATCTGACATAATTGTCAAACCGCTCCATTTTGGTCTGTTGCATAAGCCCTCAATTATCACTTAAATTTACGGAATTTGAAGGATAGATCGGCGATCGACCGAGGCACAAACACAAAACTATTTACGCTAACGTTTTCGCTAGCGTTAAGATTCTTTGACCTTGCAAGTATTCAGTCCGAAAGGCAAGTACAAAGGGCAAAAAGCCACAAAGCTGGTCAGTACGAATACTGCAGCCAAGATCATTAATACGATTCCCAAGGTGCCGCTTACCACTTCAAAGTAATACAAAGCAACGGCAACTACAGCCAATACTAGCCGTAGCACACGATCTAAAGTTCCCATGTTTTTTTTCATGATCACAGTTTTTAGTTGTTGAAAAATTGAATAAGTAAAGCCAAGAGGTATATCACACCCAAGCAAATGGCACAAACCATTAACAATTTGACCCACTTTTTATTCATAGAAGAAAAGTAGTGAAAATCAAGAATCTAAAATGTGACTTTGGTCACAATCGGGAAGTATTTACAGCACATTCTAAATAGACTATCACTCTAAAATGAGAAATCGTCTTCGGGATTTAGAATCACTGATCATTATGAACTTGTCATTCACAAAGGAACCGAAGCGGGGTAAAAAATAGTCTTGACTATTGTCTTGAATTTTTTGAATTTGCTGCGAGCCATTGGTATCATAAGCTACTCGATATAGGGCAGAGCCCTCAAAAAGACCTCTATTCAAGTTTCGATCTCCATTGCGGTTGGTGTCGTAATTCTTTCCGCCGTTGAGCATAATGTTTAAGCGTCCATCGCTCATAAAGGCATTATAGGCAGCAAAAACTCCTGTGGTGTCTTTTTCAACATGATCGGCCCATACAACCTTACCCTCATTGTCTAAATGAAACACCAGAAGGTCAGAATAAACAATTCGTGTGCTAGTGCCACCCATACCGTTTAATCCTCCACCAGTCATAATCACAATTATTTCTTTCAATTCTGCCAAGACAAAATATCCATTGTTGTTTGAGGGAATTACGTAATTGATTCTAAACTCTCCCAAACCCTTGCGTTTCTTCTTTTTTCGTTCCCCGCGCTGCTTACCAAAAAAGGCTTGGTAGACAGCATCATCAAACTCATAGACCAAGCGCTCATCGAGCGTAAAATTTTCCCGATCAAAAATCAAAGTCTCTATTTGGTTTACACCATTACCCGCATCACCTTCGATAAAATCATTTATAAAAATATGACTCTCTGTAATAATGGGTTTTACTCCTTTCGGTAGCGCTTTTTCAATGACCGTCTCTTTAGTAGCGATGCCGTTTGCATCGATTATGTCTAAAGTAGCAATATGAGAGGCATCCGCTGCGGATTTAGCTTGGACCGACTCTGGAATGAATTGCCCAAAGACTTCTAGCTGCCCGTCTTTGTTAAGTATCACATCCAGAATTTCATAGGCTCTAAGATCTTGTCTTTGCAATTCTTGCACATACTTCTGTTCCAATGAAACGGCATCAAAGGTCTCAAAACTGTACTGTATAAGATCTTTGCGCTTAAAGGTGGTTACTATACTGAAAGTCTCGGAGTCTTTATCTAGGACAAATTCTGAATTCTTCTTTGTAGAAAATAGTCCTAAGCGCTTGTCGATCGGTGTTTTGCTCAGTTCTCGACGCTCTAGTTTTTTTGAATTAACATCATATACATAGGCATAAAGTGTACTGAACCCACGACCAGCAAAAGAATGGGTCACGGCAATAATACGGTGGTCCTGAATGTATTCTCCTAAATAAACTTCTTTCTGACTCTTCTTAATTTTTTGTTCATCGATAAGACTCATTGCGCTATTGAACAGATTCAAGGAGATATAACTTTTTTCTGCCCGGATTAGAACTGCTTTCTGACTGGAGTGAAATTTCAAAGCCGTAATGCTGTCAGACTTCACTTTGTCGTAAAACGGTTTGGTCATTCTTGCCTCCAAATTTTGAAATTCCTGACCAATCGTCATGGCTGAGAAGAATAAGGCGACGGCAGTCAATAATAATCTAAACATGAAAATACTTTTGTTCGTTTTTCGTACTTCTTACAAGTTACGAGATAATTCATCAAAATATCTGCGCAGTAGTAAATCTCCAAAACCGTATTCTGGCGCCTGCTGGCAGAAAGCCCTAAAAATTGGGCCAAATTCTCCTTCAGGGTTTTCGGCTATCAAATTTGCCAGTAGTTTTAAATGATCTTCTTTATAATAGGCTTCTAAGTGCTGCGGAAGCTGTTTTAGGCTGGGCACCGCTATACTTACCATGGTTGCCAAGGTGAGTGCTTTTTTACGATCTCCTTTCCGAGTGGCCTTCCAGAGTTCGTCTAGTGAAGCCATAAGTAAGGCGGACAGCGGCACCGCATTTTCCACAGCTTCTTGGAGCTCGGCATTGCTTAGCCCAGAAAACCCATACTGATGCGGCTCAGGAGGTAAGACCAAATAATACGAGCAGTTGGAGCTACTCTCCATAAGTGAAATACAGAACCAGAAATTGTATTGACAGAACAGATCCGCCTCAAACCAAAAATAGACCTCAGACTGCTCCGGAATGTTCATCATGAGTTCGAACTGTGGCAATACGGCCTCCAAGTAAAAATCAGCTCCAGGATCTTCATAGGCTGCATCTAAATAAGCCATGCGATTGGCAAAGAAAGTCTCCGGGTTGCGACCTTGCAATGGCCCATCAATAAGGCATTCGCGACAAACTAATAAGTCACCTGAAATTGCATCTGGAAAGCGTTCCAAAAGTGCATCCCCGTTGAGTATATGAACCGCTCCCATTAAAATAACTGATTTACAGCTGCCTTGGCGGCTTCATACTCGGTCATCATTTCAGTTACGATCTGACCAGCAGGTTTAATATCGTGAATAAGTCCGGCGATCTGCCCTATCTCTAATTCGCCTTCTACCATATCGCCTTCGAACATACCGCGTTTGGCTCTAGCCCTACCCAATAGCGCTTTGAGCTCTTCAACGGTCGGAGCTGTCTTATATAACTCCTTTACGTCCTGATAGAACTTGTTCTTTAAGAGCCTAACCGGAGCTAGTTCCTTTAAGGTAAGTTCAGTATCGCCTTCTTTGGCAGCAACTACAGCTTCTTTAAATAATTGGTGGGCAGAAGATTCTTCCGAAGCGACAAAACGACTGCCAAGCTGAACCCCATCTGCACCCAGGACCATGGCGGCCAGCATAGCCTTTCCTGTAGCGATACCACCGGCGGCTATAAGCGGAACTTTCAAGTGTTCCTTGACCATAGGGATAAGGGTAAGTGTGGTGGTCTCTTCTCTGCCGTTATGCCCTCCAGCCTCGAAGCCTTCTGCAACAACGGCGTCGACGCCGGCCTCTTGTGCCTTCAAAGCAAATTTTACACTGCTCACCACATGCACAACGGTAATACCCTCATCCTTTAATTTCTGTGTATAGGTCTTTGGGTTTCCTGCGGAGGTGAATACTATCGGCACTCTTTCTTGAATGATAATAGCTATAATCTCTTCGATATCCGGATACAACATTGGCACGTTCACGCCAAAGGGTTTGCTCGTTGCTTTTTTACACTTCTGGATGTGTTCGCGCAGTACATCGGGATACATGCTTCCGGCACCGATAAGTCCTAAACCACCGGCATTACTGACCGCACTGGCCAAACGCCAGCCGCTATTCCAGATCATACCGCCTTGAACTATTGGATATTGAATTCCGAACAATGAAGTGATCGCCTTACTCATCTGCAGTTTTTTTTGACCTCAGAAAAGTACGAATAATTAGGCCGATTTACGCCGGATTTAGTTAGGAAATAACACCACTACCAAGCAGTTCATCGTCTTGGTACCAAGCCACGAACTGACCTTCGGTGATAGCAGACTGCGGCTCCTCAAAAATGACATACATACCTGCAGCCGTTTGATGCAAAGTTGCCTTTTGCAAAGGTTGACGGTATCTGATACGCGCCATAACTTCTAGGGTTTGGTCTACTTCTAAACGCAGGTCTTCTCGTACCCAATGCACCTCGGGTTGTTGCACGAACAAACCTTTGCGAAACAAGCCTGGGTGATCCTTACCCTGCCCGGTATAGATGATGTTCTTTTCTACGTCTGTATCTATAACAAAGAGCGGCTCTTTAGTCCCTCCAACGGCCAAACCTTTGCGCTGCCCTTTGGTAAAATAATGTGCTCCCTGATGGTTACCTACAACCTTCCCATCTGCTGGAGCATAGGCGTATTTAGAAACTAAGGTCTCCAGAGTATTGTCTTGCAGAGCCGTAGCTGCATAGGCTGGATGATCTGCAGGAACTTCAACAATTTGTCCCTCTTTGGGGGCTAATTGTTGTTGTAAGAAATCCGGCAAGCGCACCTTTCCGATAAAGCAAAGGCCTTGAGAGTCGCGCTTCTCTGCGGTGATCAAGTCCTGCTCCGCAGCAATTTTACGCACCTCAGCTTTTTGAAGCTCTCCTACTGGAAATAAGGTCTTGGCCAACTGTTCTTGCGACAGCTGACACAAAAAGTAAGATTGATCCTTGTTTGGATCTGCGCCAGAAAGTAAAGAATATACCTCCTTGCCGTCAATGAGCTGGGTTCCCTTACGACAATAATGACCTGTAGCGACATAATCCGCTCCTAGATCCATAGCGATCTTAAGGAACACATCGAACTTAATCTCTCTATTACAAAGTACATCTGGGTTAGGAGTTCGTCCCATTTCGTATTCGCGGAACATATAGTCCACAATTCGCTCCTTGTACTGCTCGCTTAAATCGACCGTTTGAAAAGGAATGCCCAGTTTGTCGGCCACCAGCATGGCGTCGTTAGAATCTTCTAACCAAGGACACTCGTTAGAAATGGTCACCGAGTCGTCGTGCCAATTCTTCATAAAGATCCCTATGACCTCATAGCCTTGCTCTTTAAGCAAATAGGCGGCCACACTGGAATCTACTCCTCCACTAAGTCCAACGACTACTCGTTTCATTTTAAAAAATTCTGGGGTGCAAAAATACGAAAAATCAGCAGATTAACGCTGCCCGTTAGGTTTCGGGAAACGTTCTTCCTTGACCACTTTACCATTGTCAAAGTACTGCCACAAACCGTGTTTTGCATCGTTCTTATACGAACCACTCACGATAAGATTACCCGTGGCATCATAGTACTTAACAGGGCCATTGAGTTTGTCATCAGCGTAGGTAAAGAACTTGATCTCAACACCAGCGGGCGAGTAATAACGACTCTCCCCTTCTTTTTTACCTTGCTTGTAAACAACGGTCTCTGTTTTATTTCCGTTGGGATAAAAGGTGGTCATAGGACCATCCAAAAGGTCGTTAAGGTAATTCTCTTCGGTCATGACCGTTTTACCATCCTTGTGGTAGTAAAGCCAAGTTCCTGTCTTTTGCTTACCGTCCATTTGACCCGTACTGATCAGTTTTCCGTTTTGGGAATAATAGGTCAATGTAGCGCGATCTGAACCAGCTTCGAATTCCTTTACAAGGGCCGGTTGCGCGCCACAAGCTTCGCAGTAAAACTTAAATGTACCTACTTCTTTACCGTGATTGAACTCCCCTTGATAGCGCAGTTGTTTGCTGTTGGGGTAGTATTTTTTCCAAATCCCGTGACGCTGGCCATCGGCATCGAATTGGTTCACTGCATCTTGAGCAGAAACAACTGCCGAAAGGCTAAAGAATAATAGAAAGTAAACTGCTTTTAATCGCATGATTTCGCTTTTTAGTGCTAACGCAAAATAGTGCAATATGTTATGCTATTTTTTCTTTCCGCGCTGCTGTTGCTGCGCCTCAGCCTGCTCCATCATTTCTGCCATCTTACGCTGAAAACGATTTTGCTTCTTAGGCTTTTTCTTGTTCTCCTGGATCTTTGCGTGGATCTTGTCTTCGTCTATGATATAATTCTTGATCACCAACATGATTCCGATTGTGATCAGGTTAGAGATAAAGTAATACAAAGAAAGACCACTGGCGTAATTGTTAAAGAACACCAACATGAACAGCGGAGAGATATACATGATGAATTTCATGTTTGGCATACCCGGCTGCTGCTGTTGCATGGTTTGTCCAGTTGTCATGGTCATATAGATAAAGATCGCTATAGACGCAAGAATTGGGAACAAACTGATATGATCTCCGTAAAGCGGAATGTGGAACGGCAATTCATATACCGTATCGTAGCTTGACAAGTCTTCTGCCCAAAGGAAACTCTTTTGTCTCAAGGCAAAGGCCGAAGGGAAGAATTGAAACAATGCATAAAACACTGGCAGCTGCAATAAGGCCGGAATACATCCTGCCATTGGGCTTGCTCCTGCTTTGCGGTACAAGGCCATGGTCTCTTGTTGACGCTTCATGGCATTGTCTTTATGCTTTTCATTGATCTCGGTGATCTCTGGCCTTAAAACTTTCATTTTAGCCTGAGACAAATACGATTTGTAGGTCACAGGACTCAGCGCTAAACGCACTAAGATGGTCATCACAATGATCGAAATACCATACGGCAAGAAAGACGAAAGGAATCCAAAGAGCGGAATGAACAAATAGCGGTTAATCCATCCGAAGATACCCCAGCCCAAAGGCACCACCTCGTCCAAATTGCGGTTGTAGTCGTTTAAGGTCTTATAATCAGTTGGTCCGTAGTACCAATCCATATCGTAAGCCAATTCTCCTCCAGAGTACTCCAGTGGCAATTCTGCTTTGAACTTTTTGGTGTAGAGCGTATCTATATCTTCGTCTTCCACCAGATTCTCACTGACAAAGCTCGCTGTTTTCCAGGGCTTGTCTGTTAGCAAGATGGAACTAAAGAAGTGTTGTTTAAAGGCCACATAAGTAACATCTACAGATTCGTCTGTAGTGCGTTGTTGTTGGCCTAGGTAATCGTCTTTTCCTCCTTCGTATTCCCAGATAAGCTCGGTGTAGCGGTTTTCGTAGGCGACACTTTTAGCGCGACGGTATCCTGCCAATTCCCAATGCAAGACGGCATCATTAGAGGTATCCAAAACATCAGAAAGACCTTGCGTACGCACCGAGAAATCCATCATATAATCGCCTGGCTTCAAGGTGTATCGATACTCCAAATATTGGGTTGGAGAGATCTTCAGCTTCATAGAAAGGGTATTCCCATCCGCAGAAAGAGAAGGCTCAAAAAAGAGTTCCTTAGAATGCAGGGTTCTGTTCTGATGGTTAAAAACCAGATCTAAAGAAGCATTTCCGTCTTTGATCAAATAAACAGGAGCGTCCTTGTAGGTCACAAACTCCTTTAGACGCGCCTCGGTAATATAACCTCCGCGGTTACTGATCTTAAGTTCCAAGACATCGTTCTCAAATAAGGTTTCATTGTCGGTAGCAGATGACAAACCTGCCGAATAAGCAAAAGCTCCCAAGGCGTTTTGTGCAACGGCAGTAGCCAATGAATCTGTCGGGTTTGCCACTATTGCATCCGAAGTCTCAGAAAGGTCTAAAGTAGCTTGACCTGCCTGCTCTTCCGGCTCATTCTCTTTGTCAATTTGTTCTTGCTTGGCGCGCTCTTCTAACTCCTCCGGAGTGGGTGAATTCTGATAGAGCATGTACAGAATGATAACCCCTATCAGTATAAAACCGATCAATGAATTTAAATCGAACTTCTTTTCTTCCATATGGTGACTCCCTCAAGTGGGATGTTTAATTAGTTTTTTGGTCAGCTCGCTTACAACAATAACTTAGCCGTAAAGGGCAATTATGCCATACTGACATCTTTTTTGGCCGTCGCATAACGATAGGCTGCTGCCACAAAGGCAACAAACAAAGGATGCGGGTTGGCAACGGTACTCTTGTATTCGGGGTGGTATTGCACACCTACATACCAAGGATGATCTGGCAGTTCCACGATCTCCACCAAACCGGTATCAGGATTCAACCCTGTAGCTTTAAGCCCAGCGTTCTCAAGGGCTTCGCGGTAGTTGTCGTTATATTCGTAACGGTGTCTGTGACGTTCTTCTATGATCTTGGTTCCGTATACTTCGGAGGCAATACTGCCCGGCATCAATTCACATTTCCAAGCTCCTAAACGCATGGTTCCACCCATATTGGTGATGTTCTTTTGTGCTTCCATTAGGTCGATCACCGGATGCGGCGTGTCAGGATTCATTTCGGTAGAATTGGCATCTTTTAGCTGTAGTATGTTTCGGGCGTACTCAATTACTGCCATCTGCATACCTAAGCAGATCCCTAAAAACGGAATTCCGTGCTCTCTTGCCAAGCGAACCGCTTCTATCTTTCCTTCTATACCACGTTCTCCAAATCCGGGAGCTACCAAAACTCCATCGAGTTTTTCGATCTGTTCTGCAGCGTTCTCCTCGGTAATGTGTTCCGAGTGTATGGAGTGTACGTTTACTTGTAACTCATTGGCCGCTCCGGCATGGATAAAGCTTTCTAAAATGGATTTATAGGAATCCTGCAGTTCCACATATTTACCTATCAATCCGATGTTCACTACATCCTTTGGGTTTTTATGTCTGCTGAGGAACTCATTCCAGCCCGTTAGATTTGGCGTGGAATCGGTACTGAGTTTTAATTTCTTCAAGGCGACCCTGTCCAAGCCTTCTTCTAACATCAGGTTTGGAACGTCGTAAATGGTAGAAGCATCGATGGACTGAATTACCGCTTCGGTCTCCACATTACAGAACAGGGCAAGTTTGCTTTTTAGATCATCAGAGAGTTCGTGCTCGGTGCGGCAAACCAAGATATCGGCTTGAATACCGCTTTCCATCAAGGTCTTAACCGAGTGTTGTGTTGGCTTGGTTTTGAGCTCCCCTGCTGCCGACAAATAAGGGATCAAGGTCAAGTGTACCACCAAGGTGTTGTCTTTCCCTAAGTCCCATTTAAGCTGACGTACGGATTCTATGTAAGGTAAAGATTCGATATCACCCACAGTTCCCCCGATCTCTGTGATGACTATATCATAGTCACCAGATTTACCCAGCATTTGAACACGCTCTTTGATCTCGTTGGTAATATGTGGAATTACCTGTACCGTTTTTCCTAGAAATTCTCCTTTGCGTTCCTTTTGGATCACACTCTGATAAATGCGTCCGGTAGTTACATTGTTATCTTGAGAGGTAGGCACATTCAAAAAACGTTCATAATGCCCTAGATCGAGGTCGGTTTCTGCTCCATCATCGGTTACATAACATTCGCCATGCTCATAAGGATTGAGCGTTCCCGGGTCAACGTTTATATAAGGATCCAATTTCTGAATGGTCACACGAAAACCTCTGGCCTGTAACAACTTAGCCAGTGAGGCTGCGATAATTCCTTTACCTAATGAAGAAGATACTCCGCCCGTAACGAAGATATATTTGGTGGTGTCCATGCTTGTGGTGGGTATAACAACTCTACGGGATGTAAAGGTAAGTAATTTATGTGGGATACCCCGAGGGATAATTACAGATATTTTCCACAGAATTCGGACTGCTTCTATTTAGTAACTCAACGAATAAACTTCCGCACCAAAGGCTCCAGGCCGTTAACTTTAAGTTCGTGAACTTCTTGCAAATAACGGCCTAATTTTCCTTCGGGAAATCCTTTCTGTCTGAACCAGACCAAATAGGCCTCGGGCAGATCTATGAGATAACGGTCTTTGTATTTCCCAAAGGGCATTTTGTAGTTTGCCAGTTCAATTAGATGTTCTCGCTGCGGATTTACTGACTCCAAGCTTCGGTTTGTTTTAGCATTTCTTGAACACGAGCAACCCAGGCTGCCTCCCTATCTTGTATAACCGAATGATCAGATTCCAGATCGTATTGCGATTGCATGGCTCGGCGCTCTCGCTCTACTTGATCGTAGAGCGCATCCAGCTCCTCTTTTACATTAGTTGTAAAGTTGAATTCAGCGATACGCATGCGCAATAAGCGCGCATGTAGCTCGGTAATGTCAAAATGGGTCTGTTCGTGCTGTAGGACCCTTGGACTGACTCTAGAAGGATCATACCAAGAATTCTGCGGATAGAAATAAGCGATTACTTCGTAGGTAAAGTCCGAGGTGGGTTGGCCATTTATGGTTTTAAATCCGTAGGAAAAAGAAAGTCCGGAACTGGTACTGGCCACATAAACATTCCCACTTCTAGGGGTACCTTTAAAATCGGCCCAGGTCAGTTTATAAGAATTATTCCAGGCAATGCGTTCTTCGGCCGTATCCGCAGCCGTTAAAAAAACAATACAACACAAATAAAGAAGCAATCTACGCATAGTTCAATAACGCAAAGCCAGGCGCATTATTGAGTGCGCTTATAGATCCCAGTGAAAATTAACGACCTTGTGAATATCCGGATGTAAGCTGTAGTGCACTGGGCAAGTCTCGCCAGTACGTTGTAATATTGTGCGAGTTTTAGAGTCCAAAGCAGCTGGCAAATGTAAACTAACATGGATCTCAGAGATTCTTCGCGGATCGCTTGCCATCACTTTGGTCACCTCCGCATAACTCCCATCCATATTAAACTCCAATTGATTAGCCTTGATCCCCATAACGGTAAGCATACAATTGGCGAGCCCTGTAGCTACAGTATCTGTAGGAGAAAAAGCTTCTCCTTTACCGTGATTGTCAGTTGGAGCGTCCGTGTAGTATTCCCCGCCAGATTTTATGTGTTGATTTCGGGTTCGCAGACCTCCCAAATAGGTCACTTTGGCTGTACTCATTCTACTACGATCAGTTTAAGGTCCTCTCCGTACATCATGATGTATCCTGCATTATTGGCGTAGCCACTTCCGCTGAGGACGTAAAAGAATTTATTACCAACGTATTGGGTTTCCCCATCCAGATCTACGGCCTCATAAAGACTTTCGGCTATCCCCAGACGCAAAAGACAATCGTAGGTAACATCAAAGCCACGGATCGCAAAGCGATTAGGGTAAACTCCGTACTTGTTCTTATAGCTGGTTACAAAAGCATCCGGATTGTCGTAGTCAAAGCTGCGATACACAGACGGATATGTGAATTTTAAACGGGCCAAGTTGGTGTTTTGAATATCTTCAAACTCATAGGCATCGGACTTGTCCAAAGTAAATAGGCGTACGCCTTTGTCTGGCGGCAAGCCATTGAGCAAACCGATCACATTAGAAACCAACACAGGGTTGTCCGAAGCTAAGATCACCCAATTCTCTGCTAGAGGATCTAACTTTTGTTGAATATCGACCACATAGAGGAACTGCTCGTCGCGCGGATCCAAGACCTTTGCATTCGGGAAATTATTGCGCAACAAATTCTTCTCGCGGGACTTTTTAGCATCTGCAATAATGATCAAATTCTTCCCAACTGCATTGGCTTTTAGATAGTCCAACATTTGTGCTTCCAGGAACTCGTTAGACGGAACCGTATTGAAAAAGTTGCGCCCACCATTAGCCTGCTGATTACTCAGTGGAGACAAGACCGGAACATCTTCTCTGCGCAAGGCATTACTAGCACTAGTGGCGTTCTTTTGGAACAGCGGTCCAATCACAGCATCTACCTCATCAAAGCTGCCTTGGGCTATCAGTTGAGCCACGCGAGATGCCTTGCCCTGGGTATCCATAACCTCCAAGTTGACAGATAGACCTTTGTCCTTGGCAAAATCCGCAGCCATCATAACTCCACTGTAAAAGTCTAAGGCAATATTGAGCGTTCTGCTGTTGACCAAGAGTTCTTCATTGGCCTTGACAGAGTCCCTAGAAACCTTAGAGAGATCAAAGGGCAACATCACGACCAAATTCTTGGTTTCGTAATTGTTTAGTTGGTATTCCAGATCAACCGTATTGGCACTAGCCTCGGTTCCGGCGGCTCCCATTTTTGGCAGCTTTAAAATCATTCCGGCCTTTAGGCCATCTTTTGCATAAGGATTCAGGGCCACGATCTCCTCTTCTGTCAAACCAAACTTTACCTTAAGACGGTAGAATCCTTCTTTGGGTTGCACTTCGTAAAAATCGTAAATGGAATCGTCTACGGTAGCATCTGCAACTACTTCCTGATCTGGCACTTTAAGTACTACCCCCATCTGAAGCGTATCGCCCATATCAGGGTTCATTGCTTCCAACTCGGAGATACTAATTCCGTATTTACGGGCAATCCCGTATTTGGTTTCTTTGGGCAATACGGTATGGGTCTTGGTAGTGTCCTTGACCACAGTTGTATCTGGCTCTGTTCCCGTATTTCCGGTATTGTTATCTGTAGTGACCACCACAGTTCGGGTAAGGACAGGGATCATGATCTTATCGCCCTTGCGAAGCTGTTCGGAGTAGAGTTGCTTGTTGTACTTTTTAATGTCGTCTACAGTGACCCCGTATTTCTGCGCAATGCTAAAAAGGGTCTCTTTGCGCTTTACGCGATGTCTTTTAAAATCGACAACTTGCTCGCTGTAGTTCTGCTGATCGTCCTGTGCAGGAATGATCAGGATATTATTCTCTTGAATGCCTTTACGAGCATCGGGGTTCAAGCGATAAATAGCCTCCTCGGTAACGCCGTATTGCTTGGCGATACTAAAAACGGTTTCCCCTTGTTTTACATTGTGGCTTTTGTAACTGGTCTGTGCTGCAGCGGCAGTAGTGAGGGCTACAAAGAACAGCAAAAACCCAATTTTAATTCCTTTCATTATTCCCATTCAATAGTTGCTGGCGGTTTAGAACTGATATCGTACACTACTCTATTAACGCCTTTCACTCGATTTATTATGCTGTTGGAAGTTTCCTGCAGGAAGTCATGTGGTAAATCCACCCAATCGGCAGTCATTCCGTCTGTAGATTCTACAGCGCGAAGTGCAACTACCTGTTCATAGGTGCGTTCGTCCCCCATCACACCAACAGATTGTATGGGTAGCAGCATTGCTCCTGCCTGCCATACTTTGTCGTAAAGACCCCATTTTTTTAAACCGTCGATAAAAATGTGATCCACTTCTTGTAAGATACGTACTTTTTCTGAGGTGATATCGCCCAGAATACGAATCCCCAATCCGGGACCCGGAAACGGATGACGCCCTAAAATCTCTGGGCTGATCTCCAATTGAGACCCAACGCGTCTTACCTCATCTTTAAACAACATACGCAGGGGTTCTACGACTTTTAATTTCATAAAATCCGGCAAACCGCCCACATTGTGATGCGATTTGATGGTAACCGAAGGCCCATTCACAGAAACGCTTTCAATTACGTCTGGATAAATGGTTCCTTGGCCAAGCCAGTCCACACCGGCTACCTGATGCGCTTCATCGTCAAAAACTTCAATGAAAACACGACCAATAGCCTTGCGTTTGGCTTCCGGATCTGTTACGCCTTTCAAGGCATCCAAAAAGCGTGCCGAGGCGTCTACTCCTTTTACATTCAAGCCCATGCCTTGGTATTGTTCTAGAACGTTCTCGAACTCGTTCTTTCGCAACAATCCGTTATTCACGAAGATGCAATAGAGATTCTTTCCTATTGCTTTGTGTAATAAAACCGCAGCAACACTAGAGTCTACTCCCCCGGAAAGACCAAGCACAACTTTATCGTCCCCTAGTTTTTCTTTAAGTTCGGCTACGGTAGTTTCTACAAAGTGCGCCGGAGTCCAATCTGGAGTGATACCTGCAATATGGATCAAAAAGTTCTCTAAAAGTTGTTTTCCGTCTGTACTGTGATAAACTTCTGGGTGGAATTGGATGGCATAAGTAGCCTCTCCTTGTATTTTATAAGCTGCATTGGCAACGTCATGCGTAGATGCGAGGCGCAGCGCTCCTTCTGGCAATTCTGCTATGGTATCACTGTGACTCATCCACACTTGCGAACCTGCTTCTATATGCTCAAACAAAGTTTCATTGGGTGTGATCTCGGCCAAACGAGCTCTTCCGTACTCTCTGGTGTTGGAAGGAGCTACGTTTCCTCCGTGAAAATGCGCTAGGTACTGGGCGCCGTAGCAAACCCCCAAGAGTGGTTTGTGGCCTTTTATCTTAGACAGATCCGGATGCGGAGCATCTTCTGCACGAACAGAGAATGGACTCCCTGAAAGGATAACCGCTTTAAAGTTGTCTAGATTTTCTGGAACCTTGTGATAGGGGTGAATTTCACAGTAAATATTGAGTTCGCGAACGCGTCTAGCGATGAGTTGGGTGTACTGCGAACCAAAATCGAGAATGAGTACGTTGTTTTGCATGTGCAAAAGTAGTTGAAATTTGACGACTCGCTAAAAAAGTCGGTCAAAAAAATTAACCACTAATCAACACTTACAGACGAATTACCGAAAATTCCGATTTAAAGGGATCCAGCTCTTTTAGAAGCAACGGAATCAGGCCGTCGCCTACTTCTAAATAGAAGTCCGAGAAATTGGTATTGCGCTCTTGTAGACTTCCTGCCGGGAATAAGGCGGCTTGCAATTCCTGTGCACGAATAATACGGTCGTTGTGATTGCGTTTCTCCGCTTTGCGCAAGCGCTTCTCGAGGTTTTTAAGACCGTTGATCTGTTTTTTCTCTTGTGCTGCTACCGCCCCTAAGAAAGAAGGATCCGTTTGTTTGGCCAGTTGGTAAAGATCCTCGAACTGTTTTTTTAGATGTTCTTTCTGCGGATCGAAATTGACCGGTAAACTACTGTGAATCTCCACCAAACGAGCAGCAAGATTATCGGCTGACTTAAATAGGTCTTCAATGTCAAGGTCTAAGCGCTCCCATTTGCCTATTTGCTTCTCGGTTATGAGCAAGGCAGAATTTCGCAACATCAGCATGGGAAAAACAACTCCCACGGTTTCGAAATACGCTTTGAGTTGAAACCAATAGGCCAATTCACCTCCACCTCCAATATAACAGAGATTCGGTAAGATGGCTTCTTGAAAAAGTGGTCTTAGTAGTGCATTCGGAGAGAACTTCTCCGGATTCGAATCTAACAGCTTTAGGATCTCCTCCTCAGAAAAAACGAGATCCGTGTCGTTAATGTAGAATTTGCCATCTTGAGCTACTATGCGCTCCCGCACACCCTTATCTAAATAAAATAAGTTGATCTCGCGTGGATGCACTTGCTGCTTATAACCAGAAAGCACCAACTTTTCTGTGCTAGCCGTAATGACTTCGTGTCCGGTTTGCGATAAGAGCTCCCTTTTAGCATATGGAGCAAAGGCCTTTTTCAATTCGCTGTTGTTCCCGTCTACAATTACAAGGCCCTGCTCGGCAAAAAGCGCATTGGCCAAATAGCGGGTTGCCGCGGCTAAGTCAGTGTGTTTTAGGTAGGCAGTTTCAAAAAGCTCTTGTAAATAGGCGGCTTGTGTACTTTTGCCTGTAGCTGCTCTGATAACCTCTGCCACCTCTTCCAAACCCTTGGTATTGAGTTCACCTACAGCTCCTCCATCTTTACGGTTCCAAGCGATCTTGCTTCCTTTGAAATTAAAGTAATTGATCTCATCGAAATCGTGATCTTCTGTGGCCATCCAATAAACTGGAATGAACTCGTGTTTCGGATATGCGTCTTTGGCCTGCTTACAAAAGTTGATCACAGAAACGATCTTATACAAAAAGTATAAGGGTCCGGTAAACAAATTAAGCTGATGTCCTGTAGTGATGGTAAAGCTATTGGAGGCCGTGAGCAATTCTATGTTATTCTGAGTTGCTTCACTGATATCGACAGAGCCATAAGCTGCCAACAGATTGGCCGCTAATTTTTTGCGCCATTCTGGTGAGCAAGCCTGCGACTGCTCTTTTTCTGCAATCTGCTCTCCCAAGGAATCCAAGGAAGGGAAACGATTGTAAAACGGGCGAATGCTCTCTGCCTGTGCCAAATAATCGCATACGGTCTTTGAGAAAAAACCGGTCTTGGAATAGGGTACGTATGCTGCGGACATATGGGTTGGCTGCAATTGGAAGGTAAAAATACGAACTTCGCCAATACCGATTCTAAAAGATTCGTTAATGTTAGTAGGCCGATGTACTTGCATTGTCCCATTTTTCGTAGTTTAGAAGCCTATTTTAACAACCAACCAATGCGAAAATTTACCTTAGTCATTTTACTGTTTGTCGGTCTTGTTGGGCAGGCACAGTTGCAATCACCTGAAGAATTTTTAGGCTATCCTATTGGAACCCAATTTAGCAGACATGCGGATGTTGTCGCCTATTTTAATCACGTAGCAGACAACAGCCCTATGGTTGTTTACGATACTTACGGAAAAACTTATGAGCGCAGACCGCTTACCTATGCAGTGGTCTCTACTCCGGAGAACCTAGCCAAACTGGATCAGATTAGAACAGACAACCTAAAAAGCATTGGGTTGGCCAACGGATCTGCCGATCCGGAGATAGCTATTGTTTGGCTGAGTTATAATGTGCATGGCAACGAAGCCTCTAGTACCGAAGCTTCTATGTTAACCCTGTACAAACTGATCACAGAAAAACAAGAATGGCTTAAGAACACTGTGGTTATTATGGACCCTTGTATCAATCCGGATGGTCGTGATCGTTACGCCAATTGGTACAATCAGGTTAAAGCTACCCCTTATAATAGTGCACAAGTAGCTACTGAACATAACGAGCCATGGCCAGGTGGGCGTCCGAACCACTACTTATTTGACCTCAATAGAGATTGGGCCTGGGCTTCTCAGATAGAATCTCAATCGCGCTTAAAATTATACAACCAATGGATGCCGCATATTCATGTGGATTTCCACGAACAAGGCATCAATGAGCCTTATTACTTTGCTCCAGCCGCAGCTCCGTATCACGAGATCATTAGCGATTGGCAATACGATTTCCAAGAGGCTATAGGAAGAAATCACGCTAAATACTTTGACAGCGAAGGCTGGCTATTCTTTACACGTGAGCGCTTCGATTTGTTGTATCCAAGCTATGGAGATACCTACCCTACCTTTATGGGAGCCATTGGTATGACTTACGAGCAGGCTGGTCATGGACGTGCCGGCCTGGGAATAGATACAGACGAAGGCTACGAGCTAACGCTTGTGGATCGCGTATTACACCATACTACCACAGGTTTGTCTACAGTAGAAATGGGATCTAAAAATGCCGCAAAGCTCAACGACGAGTTTCAGAAGTTCTTCAACACCTCTAATTTGAATTACAAGAGTTTTGTGTTGACAGGGAATACGGACAATATCAAAGCCTTGACAAAGCTATTGGACAGACATGAGATCAAATATCAGTTTGGCAGCAGTGGCTCATCTAGCGGTTACAAATACTCAACGCAAGCTAAAGGAAGCGTGAGCAACCAAGGAGCGCTCATTATTCATACCGATCAGCCTAAAGGAAAAATGGTAAAAGTACTGTTTGAACCGGATGCGGCCTTGGAAGAACCGCTTACTTATGATATCACTGCTTGGAATCTGGTACACGCCTACGGACTTGACGGTGTTGCCAGCGCCACTAAAGTAAGTGGAAACGGCAGTGCTCCCGGGACGAATTTTGAAACAGTAAATACAACAGCTGCCGGATATATTGCCAAATGGAATAGTTTGGAAGATGCTCGTTTCTTATCAAGTATATTGCAAGCGGGAGTTCGCGTTCGCTTTACTGAAAAACCAATGCAACTCAACGGCAAGAACTTTGCACGGGGAAGTTTGGTGATCACCAAGAGCGATAATAGAAACAATCCGGATTTCCCACAAAACTTGATAGATGCCGCAAAAAAGCACGATCGCTATTTGTACGCTTCAAATACATCATTTGCAGATCGTACCCCAGATTTTGGATCTCCGGATATTAAACTGATCAATCCGCAGCGTGTGGCAATGCTTCAAGGAGAAGGAACCTCTTCACTGAGTTATGGTGCACTCTGGCATTTCTTTGAGCAACAATTACACTACCCCATCACTTCTATCAACACAGACAACTTTAGACCGTCTATGCTTCAAGACTTTGATGTGCTTATCATGCCAGAAGGCTGGTACGGCAGCGTGACCAACGGAAACACTCTAGACGATCTTAAAAGTTGGATCCGCAGCGGTGGAAAACTCATTGCTGTTGGACGCGCCGTAAATGCCTTTAGCGGGAAAGAAGGGTTTGGTTTAGAGAATAACGAGAGCGAGAGCGGAGACGATGAAGCTGGCAACCTAACACCTTATGCCCAGCGTGAGCGCGAGAGTTTAAAGAACTTCATCACCGGTGCTATCTACAAGATCAAAATGGACGATACCCACCCTATGGCCTTTGGTTTTGGTGATACCTACTACAGCCTTAAATTAGGAAGCAGCTCCTTTAAACATTTAGACAATGGCTACAATGTTGGCTATATAGATGGAGACGCTGTAAGTGTAGCTGGCTTTTCAGGAGCAGATGCAAAAGCTTCATTAAAGAACTCCTTGGTGTTTGGCGAGCAACGCATGGGTCGCGGAAGCGTGGTCTATATGGTAGACAACCCGATGTTCCGTTCGTTCTGGGAAAATGGAAAACTACTTTTGGTCAACGGTATTTTCATGGTGAACAGTAATGTTTTTAGACTATAAGACCTCAGAAAAAAAACAAGAAAGCCGAACAAAATGTTCGGCTTTTTTTTTGGTCTGAACCGCTAGTCGATCCGTTTTGCGGGTAAAGATTGTCCGCCTTGATTCAAGGTGAGTCCTGTGACCTTACCATTGTCATCTACATCAAAAATGAGCTCCCCAGGAACTACTTTTAAAAAGAATTTGTGCTCTGCACTGGCAAATATCTGTGCCGAACTTTGTCCTGTAGCCTGAACCATTAAATTTTCGCCCTCAACAAACACGCGGATCTCAAAACCGGGCCGCAGCTCGTAAGTTCCTTCGTAATTCTTTAATACGCTTACCGGAAGAGTAATCTCTGTCGGAGCAACCGGCGCCTCCATTTCGGTTTCAACACCCATGGATTTGTTGATGCGATCTTCAAACAAGACCTGCTTGCTCCCCTCGCCTACCTGAAAAGTGTATTTGGTAGTGCTGCCTTTAAAAAAGAATTCTGTCGGCGAAACTGCCACCAACGGCAATTTGGTACTTCCTTCACGCTGACTGAACAGTTGGCCATTCTCTTTGGTAATAAATCGGACCACGTCATTGTCAAATTTATAAGCGCCAACCCATGCCTGTAGCTGCTCATCGGTCAATGAAACTCCAGCAACATCGTCTGGATAAGGCTTACCAATAGCCATAGCAGCCATCTTTATGGCTACTTCGGTAGGTGAGTTTCCGTTGGAGTTGCACAAGGCGATCACATAAACATCTTCTTTAGGCAGATAAATTCCGTAGGTATTGTATCCGAAGATACCTCCCCCGTGTTCTACCGTTGGACTGTTATTGATCTCATTGACTTGCCAGCCGTAACCGTAGTATGTTGGTTTCCCATTATTGAGCTTAGTATTCACAAAGGCAGCCGCCAATTTGTCCTTTGGCAATAGTTTTTCATCGTTCAAGGCTTCTTGCCAGATCAGCATATCGTCTACATTACTCATCAATGACCCTGCTGCATAAGGAAGGCTCATACTCAAATAATCTGCATTGCGCCATCCGCTTTCGGTGGGTTGATAGCCCCAAGCCCGGTTGGGTATCAAGGTTGTTTTGCTACCGTAATAGGAATGCTTCATACCAAGTGGCTTAAAGATGTTCTTTTCTATGTAATCGGCATAGCTCATATTGGCCACCTGTTCAATGATAGCTCCCAAAATGATATAGCCAGAATTGTTATAGAGCCACTGTTCTCCTGTTTTGAAGTCCATAGGCTCGTTTTTAAAGAAATCGATGATCTCTGTTGGAGTCATATCCTTGCGGGCATTATATTGAAAGCTCTGCATGCCAGTATAGCTTTTAATCCCGGAGGTATGATTGAGCAAATGATGAACGGTGATCTCGTTTCCGTCTGTTGGGTAGTCCGGAAAGAATTTAGTGATCGGGTCCTGAACACTGAGCTTTCCTTGTTCTTGCAGCATTAAAATAGCCACTGCGGTAAATTGCTTGGTAATGGAACCCAACTCAAAGACGTTTTCTGGGTTCATAGGCACTTGTAGTTCCAAGTTCGCAAGGCCAAAGGCGTTCTTGTAGATCACTTTTCCGTCTTTGGCTACAAGGGCGGTAATGCCGGGCGCATCTGCAGGATATTTTGCCGCCAACATGGCATCTATATTGGTTTTAAGATCTTGAGCAGTCGATAAACCAGTAGCAAATAGCACGAAAAGCACTATACTGGCTCTAATTGTTCTTTTTAATTGTTTCATGTCTGGTATTTTAATGTTTATCTGACGTCAGAGCAACACTACTAGTTACATAACACGCCCAAACTTTTTTTAAGTTATTTAAAATTAATGAGATATGAGATTCAAATCCGCAGTACTTAGTATCTTAGGACTATGAAAACCATCCAGCTAGCACTTGCCTTTTGCACCCTATTCTTACTGAGTAATTGCAAGAATGAAACCAAAAACCCAGACCAAATTCTAGAAACCGAGCCCAAAACCGACTATTACCAAGCCATTTCGCTTTTGGGAGATACCTTATATGCCCCGTCTGTGAATGATAAACTTCAAGCGCAGTTTGTAGAAAAACAACAGGCATATATGCAAGATTCCTCAGACCTGGATAAACTGATCTGGTATGGGCGTTTTACCGCATATACTGGCGATTACAAAGGTGCTCTCCAAATCTATTCTGAAGGACTGAAGCAGTTTCCTAATAACTCCCGTTTGCTGCGCCACCGCGGGCACCGCAATATTTCCATCCGCAAGTTCGACAGGGCCATCGCGGATCTGCAGCGCGCTGTAAACTCGATCTTGGACCAAGAAAACTCCTTAGAAGATGACGGCATGCCCAATGCCCAAGGAATTCGACTTACCACCAAACACGGAAACATATATTATCATTTGGGCTTGGCACATTATTTAAAAGGCAATTACGAGCAAGCCCTATTTGCTTATAACAAATGTTTGGAACTGTCTCAAAACAATGATGGGCTAATTTCTGCCACACATTGGATCGTTTTGTCACTTAAGGCCTTGGGTAGAGATGCTGAGATCGCTGCCTATTTAGAGCCTATATCAGAAGATCTCGAAGTAATAGAAAACG
The DNA here is from genome assembly GCF_002163875.1 of Gilvibacter sp. SZ-19. GTDB lineage: Bacteria > Bacteroidota > Bacteroidia > Flavobacteriales > Flavobacteriaceae > Gilvibacter. Next base: position 388,875 of record NZ_CP019333.1, read on the forward strand.
CCTCTTACCGCGATGCCTGTCTTTATTACAAAGGGGTTAAATCGCTGCAAGAACTCTACAATCCCCAGGCCGAGATCAACTCCAGCAATACGGCCTTAAAATACGGTTTGGCCAGATGGAGCTATCTCAATGAGCAGCAAGAAGAGGCCATGATGATCTTAGAGGATATCTTAGACGGAGATGATTGGGCCAGTTTTGGCTATATCGCTGCGGAGGCAGACTTAGCGCGCATGCAGTGATCAGCTATTTTTAGCCATTATCCATTTAGAGAGGTACTTACTGCTTTGCAAACTGTGATGCCATAGCATTTGCCCTATCGTATTGTTTTGGCGGTAAATTTCTCTGTTGCGCAGTCGCTTATCTATAGTGTCCTGAAAGCCTTTGGCACTCGTATTCCAATTGAATTGCGTATCGAGTAGTTCTATTCCTTTATTTTGAGCAGTTTGCCAGGCTTTAGGGTCCAGTAGTTTTGCTACGGATGCGATAAAGTCCGCAGCCACATCAGAAGCGATCTCCCCTCCAAAATCGTTTGTACCTCCAATTCCTTCTGCACCTACCGCTGTAGTAACCACAGGACATCCGGCTAGCCAGGCGTCAAATACTTTGCGTTTTTGACCCGCCCCAAACTGTAAAGGCGCAAGCAAAAGTTTGTGCGATCTGAGTGCAGCATCTAAATCTTCTACAAAACCGTGTACATAGAATCCGAGTTGAGGCTTGTGCAATTGTAAAATCGACTCTGTAAAATAAGAACCGTAGATGTGCATACTTTCCTGCGGATGTTGCTTACGCAAACTTGGCCATAAGGCGGCCAGATTTTCAATAGCCTGCACATTGGGCTTGTGTTTGGCTGTCCCGACAAAACAAAAACCGTTGCGGGCCTCAAGACCCGGCAAGGAGGACACCTGGGGAACCTCCCTTATCAAAAAAGGCAAATGAAATAGCAGCTCTTTTGACACTCGATACTGCTGGGTCAACAGTTCTACTTCTGCCTCAGAGATGATCAAACTTAGATCTGACCTGAAAATAGCAGCCAATTCGCGTTTGGCTGTGTCGGTCAAGGTCTTTGGAGCTTCCAACTTGCCTGTACTTTTTCTGTGATCCCTTAAAAAATGTAAGTCTTCCGTGTCTAATATCCGCAGTGCATTTGGACAATGCTCTTGTACACGCCAACTGTATTGCTCCTCGGTCATAAAACGATCAAAAACCACAATATCTGGCTGTAATCCCTTTAGAAAATCATTAAAGGAATCTGCATTCAATGCTATTTGCGTGTACGGAATGTTCTTATCTATAAGTATTCCGGATTCAGGCGGAGCTGCTGCGGCGCAAAAAGAAAGTTCACAGCCCGCTTGGGCAAATAAGTCTAATAATTGAATCATGTATACCCCGGCGCCTGTATGCTGTGGCTGAGGCAATCCGTGACCAATAAACAAGACTTTTTTAACGATCATTGAGAGAAGCTATCGTAAGGAAATCGCAGCGTTCGGATACCTGAGCCTATGCTATCGGTCTCCGTATAAGAAATAAAAAGCTCTCCTTTAAACAAGCGGAGTTGTGGAAACCCACTAGCACGTTCCGGACTCATTTTACTCAGCACATATCGGACTTCTTCTCCGGAGGCTTTTAATTGCGTAAGATTCAGATTGGCAGTGCTGCCTTCGTCGGTCAAATACAATGCAAAACGGTTGGCATTGGCGTCTACAGCTACATCCACGCGTCCTATTGCCTTACTAGCTTCTAACACAGCGATCTCATCGAACCAAGATCCAGCTCCCTTTGTGGCTAGTTTGACCATGGGTTTGTCATCTTCCATAGTAAACCAACCAACAGCAGTAAGTCCGTTACTAGCGATAGCAGGCCCATTGACTGGACAACCGGCAATTTGCCAGTTATCATTATAAACGGCCTTGGGAGTGGTCCATGTGGTATCTTGTAAACGAACTCCATACATATCGCGGACCTCATCGGCAGAACGATCTCTGTAGACCACCATAGGTCCGTCTGTAGTATTGGCAATAGAAGTGGCGCAACAATCACATACTCGCTCGTCCAATTGCCACTGCTTGCCCAGGCTCCCATCGGCATTAATGATCCCAGCCCTAACGGTCATTTGCCGCAGGGAATCAGGACGATTCACCGTAGTACGACCGTCTAACCAGCTCGCCATAAAGCCGTCTTTATAAGCGATCACATCTACAAATCCGTGTTCGCTTTGTGTGCTGTCTGTATGTAATTTCTGCGGAGGAGTCCAACGCTTGTTTACAGTATTGTATACTTGATACTTTATATCATAGGCGTAGGTATCTGTCGCCGATTTTTGTAGATAATGCACAAAGATATTGCCTTTATTCGCTGCGATCTGTGGAAAGTCTGCCCAATTGACAAACCAATCGGTACCCGAGCTTATGGTCTGACTATCGGACCAAGCATTGCCATCATACGTGGCATACTTGAGTACAGCGAGTGTATCGACTTGTTCTACCCAGCTCATGTAGAGTAGCTCGTCTGTGGCATACAAACGAGACATGCCTGCATAGCCCGCACTGGGATTCTCTATTTCAAAAGGTTCATTGGATTCTTGCTCCGATTGCTGGCAGGAGAAACCCAAAAATAGGATGCTTAATACAAAAAATCTGTTCGTGTTATTTAACCACTTCGCCATATAAATCAAAATCAGTAGCTTCCGTGATCTTGACCTGGACAAAGTCGCCCGTTTTAAGGTATTGGCTAGTCGCATCTAGAAGCACCTCGTTGTCTACATCCGGAGAGTCGAATTCAGTACGCCCAATGTAGTGATTTCCTTCTTTTCTGTCTATAAGTACCTTGAATTCCTGCCCAATCTTTTCCTGATTCAGCTCCCAAGAGATCTGCGCTTGCAGTTCCATGATCTGGTTGGCGCGGTCTTGTTTCACCTCCTCTGGGACATTGTCCTCTAAATTATAAGCATGCGTATTCTCTTCATGAGAATAGGTGAAACAGCCCAAGCGTTCAAAACGCATGTCTGCAACCCACTGCTTTAATTCTTGGAAGTGTTCTTCTGTTTCGCCAGGATAGCCAACGATCAGTGTAGTTCGAATAGCCATTCCAGGAACTTTCTCACGGAAGAGCTTTAGCAAAGCATTGGTCTTTTCAAAAGTGGTCCCGCGACGCATAGACTTTAAGAGGTCCGTAGAGATATGCTGTAGCGGAATGTCGATATAATTACAAACCTTAGATTCTTGCTTAATAACGTCCAACACATCTTCTGGGAAGCCCGTTGGGAAGGCGTAGTGCAAACGGATCCATTCGATACCGTCTACTTGAACCAAAGCTTTGAGTAGGTCTGCCAAACGGCGTTTCTTGTACAAATCGAGTCCGTAGTAAGTCAAATCCTGCGCAATAAGAATAAGTTCCTTAACACCATCTGCAGCTAGCTTTTCCGCTTCTACAACTAAATCTTCAATAGGTGTAGAACGGTGTTTGCCACGCATTAGCGGAATTGCACAGAACGAACAAGGTCTGTCACAACCCTCGGCAATTTTTAGATAAGCGTAATTTTTAGGCGTAGTGGTTAAGCGCTCACCGATAAGCTCGTGCTTATAATCTGCTCCCAGTGCCTTTAAAAGGCCTGGCAGCTCTGTAGTTCCAAAATACTGGTCAACGTCTGGTATCTCTTGCTGCAGATCTGGTTTGTAGCGTTCGGACAGACAACCGGTCACAAAGACCTTATCGACTAGGCCATCTTCTTTTTGCTGCACAAAATCTAGAATGGTGTTGACACTTTCCTCTTTGGCATTGGCAATGAATCCGCAGGTATTGATCACTACGATATTGCCTTCCTCCTCGTGAACAACTTCTTTGTTGTTGGCGCGCAATTGGCCCATCAACACTTCGGAATCGTATACGTTCTTGGAACACCCTAAGGTGACCACATTGATCTTATTCTTCTTTCTGCTTTTGGTACGCATCGCTTATTGCTTGAAGAATGAATCCACAAATTCCAAACGGTCAAAGATCTGAAGGTCATCTATACCTTCGCCCACACCAATGTACTTTACAGGTACTTGTAATTGGTCACTAATGCCAATAACAACACCACCTTTGGCAGTTCCGTCTAGTTTAGTGATGGCAAGAGCGGTTACTTCTGTTGCTGCGGAGAATTGTTTGGCCTGTTCAAAGGCGTTTTGTCCTGTAGATCCGTCCAACACCAATAAAACCTCATGCGGTGCCCCAGGAACTACCTTTTGCATCACCCGCTTGATCTTGGTGAGCTCGTTCATTAAGTTGACCTTGTTGTGCAAACGTCCTGCGGTATCAATGATCACCACATCTGCTCCATTTGCTTTACCGTTCTCTACAGAATCATAAGCCACTGAAGCCGGGTCGCTTCCCATCTTTTGCTTTACGATTGGTACATCCACGCGATCTGCCCAGATCTGTAGCTGATCTATGGCCGCGGCTCTAAAGGTATCCGCAGCACCTAAGACCACAGATTTACCAGCAGCGTTATACTGGCTCGCCAGCTTTCCGATGGTCGTGGTCTTCCCAACACCGTTAACACCAACCACCATGATCACATAAGGTTTGTCTGCAGTTTCCAATCCGAAGGGATCGTTCTGGTCATCATGCGTCTCAGACAATAAACCAGCGATCTCCTCGCGAAGGATCTGGTTGAGTTCGTCAGTACCCAAGTATTTGTCTTTGGCCACACGGGCCTCGATACGGTCTATGATCTTAAGGGTAGTGTTTACACCTACATCAGATCGAACCAAAACCTCTTCAAGCTCATCGAGTACGTCATCATCTACTTTAGACTTACCGGCTACAGCCTTAGAGAGTTTGTCGAAGAAGCTCGCCTTAGATTTCTCTAAGCCCTTGTCTAGGGTTTCCTTCTTTTCTTTGGTAAATATTTTCTTGAAAAAGCTCATGAATGCTTTTGATTATTGACTTTAAGAGCTAGCAAAGATACAAAAAACAAAGGGCCGTCTTTTTGAAAAAGACAGCCCTGAATATCGTTACGCTAAAAGCGTTTACTGCTTGTTTAACCAGTCGTTAACGGCGTCTGGAGCCATGATAGACTCAACAAAAGTGTAAGCTCCAGTTTTAGGAGACTTTACCATTTTTACCGCTTTGGTCAATCGCTTTGATCCGGTCTGTAAGGATGCTACTGATTTCTTTGCCATAATTCTAGTTTTTAGGTGCCAGCGGCTCCGTACTTACTTAATTTCTTTGTGAACAGTCATACGCTTAAGGATCGGGTTGAATTTTTTCAATTCGATACGATCTGGCGTGTTCTTTTTATTCTTGGTAGTGATGTAACGAGAAGTTCCAGGCATACCTGACTCCTTGTGCTCTGTGCACTCCAAAATAACCTGTACTCTGTTTCCTTTCTTTGCCATGGTTAGAGACCTTTAGGTGTTATTTTTTAAGAAATCCTTTTTCGCGGGCTTCTTTAAGCACAGCAGAGATTCCTCGCTTGTTAATATCTTTCAAAGCAGAAGTAGAGATCTTAAGGGTGATCCACTTGTCTTCCTCTGGGATATAAAAACGCTTCTTGATCAAATTCACATCGAAGGTGCGTTTTGTCTTGTTCATGGCGTGAGATACGTTGTTCCCCACCATTGCTCTTTTTCCAGTAAGCTCACAAACTCTTGACATTGTGCTATACTTTAAAATGTTATTTTTAAACAGGGTGCAAATTTAGAAAAATTAAATCTCCTGAGCAAAAGAGAATTCAGTGTTTTTTCAGAAAGTTGAAATTTTTCTGATCCAAGCCCGCAATTAGAGAAAAATCAGCTGCTTTTTACCAATTGCTTTCTCAGGAGCTCCAAAGCCTTATTTGTGGCTCTTTGTATCACCTTATCGCGGTGTTTTCCAAAGCGATGTTCTTCTGTAATTACTCCCTCAGGCCCAGCAATTCCAATAAATACGGTTCCAACGGGAGCTGCACTATCTCCCAGCGAAGGACCAGCGTTCCCAGTAGTACTTATGGCGTAATCGCTCCCAAATAACTGCTTGACCTGTGTAGCCATTGAAGCGGCAACCTCTGCACTAACAACGCTGTGCTTATCTATTAATTCTTGAGGCACTCCAAGTAACTTCACCTTCATATAAGTCTCATAAGGCGTAATACCGCCTTTAAAATAGGCCGAGGCTCCGGAACGAGAAATGAAGGTCTGTGCTATGCGCCCCCCAGTGCAACTCTCGGCTAGACTGAGGGTCTTTCCCATATCGGTCAATAATTTTGCCACAGCTTCTTCTATAGCGCCGTCTTCCTCAAAACCGACAAAAATATTCTCAACCATAGGCATCAAGGCCTTGATCTGCGCTTCTACATCTGCAATGACCTGATCTTTGTCCTTACCCTTTGCAGATAGCCTGAGCCGAACACGTCCTAAAGAAGGTAAATAAGCCAGTTTTATGTGTGCTGGCAATGCATCTTCCCAAGCTTCTATTCGATTCGCTATACTGCTTTCCCCTTCGCCATAGGTCAATAATGTCTTGTGAAAAATGAACGGCCTGTCAAAAGTCTCTTGCAATTTTGGCAGGACAGAATCTTGCATCAGTCCTTTCATTTCATAAGGAACGCCCGGAAGCGAAACAAAGACCACCCCATCTTGCTTCATCCACATGCCAGGAGCTGTTCCGTGTTGATTGGGAAGCACCTCGGCCTTAGAGGGTACCAAGGCCTGCGTTAGGTTTGCGGGTAGTGGTTTACGCTTTACATAGGTTGCGAAAAGCTCGTGGATCTGCCGGACCACATCCGCATTCTCCACCAACTCATCCTCAAAGAATTCACAAAAGGTCTGTTTGGTAATATCGTCTTTGGTTGGCCCTAGGCCTCCAGTAACTATGACTACCTGAGAACGAGCTTTTGCTTTAGCAAGGGCGTCTAATATGTGTTGGCGTTCGTCTTGAACCGAGGTGATCTGATAGACTTGGATGCCTATCTTGTTCAACTCCGTAGCAATATAGGCAGAATTGGTATCTACAATTTGCCCTATAAGGATCTCATCGCCTATGGTGATGATCTCGGCTTGCATCTACAGGTTGAAATCAGCTCTTAGTTCGTCAAAAACGGTATTGAGAATCCCGCTTACTTTGGTCAAAATATCTTGCACAGCAGAAACCGGCTGCGAAGCTTTGGTCCAAGCTTCAATGGCGCGAACATCGTCCACGACTTCTATGCCGAACATTTCTAGATTCGGCTTCATTTTATGCGCAAACTGATAAGCGAGTTCCTTATTGTTTACAGCGATAGCCTCTTCTAAAGCCCTTAGGTCTGTAGGTATTTCCTCAAGAAAAGTTTGTGCCACAACAGCTTTAAACTCATCGTCTCCGCCGGCAAGGGCGTCAAGGCTTTCTGGGGAATAGTGTTTACTCATTTATTTAACTTTTATATCGAAGGCGAGATCTTGTTCTAAAAATCCAACCAAACGATCATTTGGGGCTACCGGGCCTACCCCGGCAGGAGTGCCGGTAAATATAATATCTCCGATCTTCAATGTAAAATATTTGGAAACATATTCGATGATCTCATCAATTTTCCAAAGCATTAAAGAGGTGTTCCCATCTTGTACTACAGTATCATTTCTTTGCAAACTGAAATTCAAATTATTCAGGTCTTCGTACTTGTTCTTATCAAACCACTTGCCAATTACTGCAGATCCGTCAAATGCTTTGGCCTTTTCCCAAGGAAGCCCCTTGTCTTTTACTTGATTTTGAATATCACGAGCGGTAAAATCGATCCCTAAACCAATCTGGTCATAATACTTATGCGCAAATTTTTTGTCTATATGCTTACCGATGCGATTGATCTTAACCAGCACTTCTACCTCATGATGGACCTCCTGAGTGAATTCGGGTATGATAAAAGGGTTTTTCTTAAGTAAAATTGAAGTATCGGGTTTCATGAACACCACCGGATGTTCCGGACGTTCGTTGGCCAATTCTTCAATATGCTTAGTGTAATTTCTTCCGATGCAAATGATCTTCATGATTTACAGCAATTTATTGTTGAAACGATTCAGTTTGATACGCGTTAGTACTTTTTTGGTGTATAGTGGAAAATCGGCGTTCAGTAACCATCCGAAGTAACCGGGCTCCTTGTCCAAAACTTCTTCTACCAGAGTTCCTTTGTATTTCCCGAAGGTGAAGATCTCTCGCCCTTCTTTGTCAAAACCGACAAAGCCGGCGAAGTCTGCAAAATTTTTGTGCGAGGAGAATTCGGCCAAGTACTTTACGTCATTTTCTAAGTCTTGGTAGCGCTCCAATTGAGCCAATAGCACTTCGTAAGTGGCATTGGTATCGGCCTCGGCGGAGTGAGCATCCTCTAAATTCTTGTCGCAATAGAACTTATAGGCAGCACCTAAGGTGCGTTTCTCCATTTTGTGGAATATGGTCTGCACATCGACAGACATGGCCTTTTTAAGGTCTAGATCTACCTCAGCTCTAAGGAGTTCCTCGGCCAAGAGTGGAATATCAAACCGGTTCGAGTTGAATCCTCCCAAATCACTATCCTTTAGCAAGGCCATGACTTTAGGCGCCAATTCTTTAAAGCTGGGCTCATTGGCAACCATCTCATCGGTAATACCGTGAATGTCTGAAGCTTGTTTTGGTATAGGCACTCCTGGGTTTACCTTCCAGGTATGGCTTTCTTTGTTACCGTTTGGAAAAACTTTTAATATGGAAATCTCTACGATCCGGTCTTGGGCCACATTGGTTCCTGTGGTCTCGAGATCAAAAAAACAAATGGGTCGTCTTAAAGCGAGTTGCATGCATTGAGTTTATCCCACAAATTTACTTATAATTTGAGGGAAATTACTATTAAAATGCAGGGGAATATTCCCGGTCGAAACGCCTTAGATCTCGCGATTCATGTCCCAGGCCTCTAAGTACTCGGCAACGCGTTTAACGAACATGCCTCCCAGTGCTCCATTGACCACACGGTGATCATAGGAGTGCGACAAGAACATTTTATGACGGATACCGATAAAGTCGCCCTCCGAAGTTTCAATAACCGCCGGCACTTTGCGAATAGCTCCTAAAGCTAAGATCCCCACTTGAGGTTGATTAATGATAGGGGTTCCCATAACACTGCCAAAAGTCCCTACGTTGGTAACCGTATAAGTTCCGCCTTGGATCTCATCTGGCTTTAAGGCATTGTTTCGCGCACGGCCTGCCAAGTCGTTAACTGCTTTGGTCATTCCAACCAAATTTAGCTGATCGGCGTTCTTGATCACTGGCACGATAAGGTTACCATCTGGCAGGGCAGCAGCCATACCAAGGTTGATGTTTTTCTTTTTAATGATGCGATCTCCATCTACCTGAATATTCATCATCGGGAAGTCGCGCAATGCCTTGGCAACTGCTTCCATAAAGATCGGCGTAAAAGTGATCTTCTCTCCTTCTCTAGCCTCAAAGGATTTTTTAACCTTGTTTCTCCAGTTCCAAATGTTAGTCACATCTACCTCCACAAAGGACTGTACGTGGGCAGAAGTTTCAACGCTTGCTCGCATGTGATGCGCAATGAGTTTGCCCATACGGGTCATCTCGATTACTTCGTCTTCACCATTTACAGATACTGGAGCTGCTTGGGCAGCAGGCTTTTTGGTTTCTGATGCAGGGCTTGCAACAGCTGTTGCTGTTTGCGCCGGAGTTGCAGTAGCACTATTACCACGACTTTTCAGATAACCCATAATATCATTCTTGGTCACGCGACCCACTAAGCCAGATCCTGGAATAGCATCCAATTCTGATTGAGAGATTCCTTCTGCTTTGGCAATATTCTTAACCAGTGGTGAATAGAAACGGTCCTCGCTATTGCTTATCTGAGCAGGAGCCACGCTTGCTTGCGCAGTTGCGACAGTTTCTGCTACAGCGGCAACCTCTGCAGGAGCCTCCACAACTGCTGCGGCAGGTTCAGGAGTGCTTGCAGGAGCCTCATCGCCATCGACTTCAATGATCGCAATAGTTTGTCCTACTTGGATCACATCGTCCACCTCAAAAAGTTTTTCCACTAAAACTCCATCCACTTCGCTAGGGACTTCAGAATCGACCTTGTCGGTTGCGATCTCTAGAACCGGTTCATCGGCCTCGATGGTATCGCCAACCTCTTTAAGCCAAGCGGTTAATGTAGCTTCTGCTACACTTTCTCCCATCTTAGGGAGCTTTAATTCAAACTTTGCCATATTCTCAAAAAATAGAGTTATAAGGTGTAATGCGTTGCAAAATTAATCAAAAAAGCGGGCTAACGCTAAATAGTTTTCAATAATTTACCAGTGAATAATTTCTCCTTTTTGATCACTATAATCGCTTCCGAGGATAAAATTACTGCCTTTGGGATGTATTCTAAAGCGATTCCCTGAATTTTTTAGTTCTTGCATCAAACGAGTAATCTGTTCGTATTCTATATAGGCGGTATCCATGACCAAAAGTGTTTGCGAGATAGCGCCGTCAAAAGCCCAAGATTTAGATCGCGTACTTAGAGTATCGAACTCTGACATTTGTTCTAATTGTTTGCGCAAACTGAGCTGCTCGGATAATAGGACGGTCTGTTTGACAGGCAATAGCGTGGTACTCTTGTTTCGATAGGACCAGACCGCTAGATGCTTTAAGCTCCAAAGGCCGATCTTAAGCAGCGGCTGCAACCATTTCCGATTGGGGAAATGTTTGTCGTAAAAGAGCTGCATAGCTCCGTAGAAACGATCCCAATAAGCCTTATCTCTGGCAGTGCTTTCACCTTTGTAATGAATGATCGTTGTAGTTCCCAAATAATAGTTCTTATAACCGGCCTTTGTAAAACTGTACGAAAGATCAATGTCTTCACCATACATAAAATAGCGCTCATCTAAACCGCCAACTTCCAAGTAACGGTCTTTTCTAAATAGCATGAACGCACCGACAAGAACTCCTACTTCTCCTTGGTCATTCTCTGCTATATCTTGCTGATAATAGCCAGCCCCAGAACCTAAGCCCAATAATTTTTTAAAAGCGGAAGAGATAAAAGGCACCTTGCGTTTAGACTCCGGCAAAAAACAACCCGTTCCATCGATCATCTTTACGCCTAAGGCCCCGAGTTCCTTTAAAGAAATTGCTTTTTCCAAGGCCTTTACAAAAGTCTCTTCTGCAACCACGGTATCTGGATTGAGCAGACAAATGTACTTGCCTTTGGCAGCAGCTACCCCCAAATTATTCCCGGCGCTAAAACCACCGTTATTCGGGCTTTCAATAAGTTTGACCTGTGGAAATTTGTCACGAACCATGGCCACACTATCATCTGCAGAAGCATTGTCTACAACGATGATCTCGGCTTCCATATTACGGGTGGCCTTAACCACACTGTAAAGGCAGTGCTCCAGAAAATAGCGCACATTGTAATTCAGAATGACAACCGACAAGGTCACGAGCCGTTACTTTTAAGGGAATTTTCAAAGGGAATTCGTTGCAGTATACTGCGTCCCAAGGTGACCTGATCTGCGTACTCCAATTCGTCGCCTACTGCAATACCGCGAGCAATAGTAGTTGTGGCAACCTCATAGGGTGCCAATTGTTTATAGATAAAGAAATTGGTGGTATCTCCCTCCATGGTCGAACTCATGGCAAAGATTACTTCTTTTACCAGTCCAGAGGCCACCTTTTGCACTAAGGAATCTATTTGCAGATCGCCAGGACCTATGCCCTCCATAGGTGATATCTTCCCCCCTAAGACATGATATTTGCCCCTAAATTGAGCCGTGTGTTCTATTGCCATCACATCGCGTATGTCTTCTACCACACAAACCACGCTGTCGTCTCGATTAGGATTGGAACAGATATCGCAACGCGGGCTGTCAGAAATGTTATGACAGTTCTCGCAGAATTGGATCTGACTTCGCAAAGCCGTGAGACTTTCTGCCAATCGCAGGGTTTGCCCCTGCGGCTGTTTGAGCAAATGCAATACCAAACGCAGTGCTGTTCGTTTTCCAATTCCGGGAAGTAACGAAACCTCATCTACTGCTTCGGCTAATAATTTTGAAGAGAAATCCACAGGCCTAAAGATAAAAAAGCTCCGAGAAACGCAGCGGTCTCTCGGAGCAATTTATTTGTGATTTTATGAGCTGTGGATTAGTTGACGATCAACTTTTTCACGATCATTTTCCCCTCGCTAGACAAGCGCACAAAATGCACTCCGCTATTGAGTCTAGAAATATTAAGGTTGTAGACACCTTGTACGTTCACATCTTTCTCATTAATAAGCAAACGGCCATTGATATCAAATACTTGCACATCGACCTCACTGTTGGTTGGCCAGCTGATACTAACTTCGTCACGAGCTGGGTTAGGATACAAGCTCACTAAAGTTTCAAAGTTGTTATCTGCAACACTCAACGGATTGTCGTAAACCGGAGATGACCATACGCCGCGACCATAGGTTCCTGCGTAAATGCGATCTGTCGCATTGTTGATCTCCAACTCGTTCACACGGACATTAGGCAGATTAGTATTGTAAACTTGCCAGTCACTCATAGTGTCGTCTATATAGAAAATACCGTAGTTCATACCTACGTAAAGTCCATTTACAGAGGTGTCGTCCCAAACCACAGACAAGGCCGTAAAATTCGGAAGGTTCTTTTTGTAGTTCAACCAAGTAGCTCCACCATCTAGAGTTACGTAAACACGCGCTCCGGAGTAAGAAGTAGCCAAAGCCACTTTATTTGGATCATTCGGGTGAATCGCAATACTGTTGATGTTTCCTGCAACTCCAGTAACAGTTTGCCAAGGAGTAGCTCCACCGTCTTCTGTTTTTAATAGCGCGGCATCCCAAGAAGCCCACATGACGTTGCTGTCTGTGTTGGCGATCTTCAAATTGTCTAAATTAGTTGGAAAGACTTGCGATATTGGAGTCCAAGATCCACCGGAATTGGTAGACTTATGAACGCGATTATAGGCGACATATACAGTACCTGTAGCCACTGGATCTTGCTCAAAAGGACTTACCCAGTTTCCACTTCCAGGAGCAGGCTCGTTTAGATTAGAATAAGAAACTCCACCGTTGTTAGAACGGTACAACTGTCCAAATTGAGTAGTTCCATAAAGTACACTGTTGTTGGTCTTATCTACAAAACTTTCCATTCCGTCTGCTCCTAGCCAGTCTCTCCATTCGCCAGCAGTAGTGTATACTGATGTTCCATTGTCTTGAGATCCTCCGGTAATGATAATTGGGTCAGACTGAGAAATACCGATCTTGTAGAACTGACGGATTCCCAGGCCAAAGGATAGGTCTGTCCAGAAACTCTGAGACATAGTAGCTTGCGGATCCTCAGCAATGAATAATCCACCATCTGTACCTGCGTATACCTTATCACCTACATACTGCAAGATATCGACATCGGCATGACAGTAACCCACATTATGTGTACTTGATTCAAACAAGGCCCAGCCCGAAGTACATTCGAAATCTACACCTGCATTAAATGAACGCCATACTAGAATTCCAGCGATCAGCACCTCATCGGCATCAGTAGGACTCACAATGATATCCATATCTCTTGGTGCCTGTCCGGCCGTATCCGAACCAAAAACACTGTAACCAAAATAATTGGTAGACCCATGCGGGATATTTGTAAATGTATCGCCGCTGTCCACAGAGCTAAAGAAACCACCAAAACGATTTCCATTAGATTGAACTGCATAAACGCGATCTGGATCTGCAGGAGTAACCCCTATCATAGTAGGATTTACAGTAAAACCACTGATAGTTGTAAAACTCACCCCGCCGTCTGTTGATTTATAGAATCCATTTCCAGAAGCGTATACCGTCATAGGGTCTCCAGGTTTGAACTCAACGTCGTAACCTCTGTTGGCACTCGGAACAGCATCAGTCCAAGTAGCTCCACCGTCTACAGATCGGTAGATTCCTTGGTTCTGCACGCTTGCGAACATGATGTTAGAGTCTGTTGGATGGATCAAAATCTTGTTCACCACAGAAGCACCTCCGGCAGTTCCGATCTGCGCCCAGGTAGCTCCAGCATCCGTAGATTTATAAATGATTCCAGAAAAAGAACCAATAAAATAGGTGTCGGAATCTTGCGGATCCATAGCAACTGAATACACATCCAGATTAATGAAATAATCGGTAAGTGGCGTCCAGCTAGTTCCTCCGTCCAATGTTTTCCAAACACCTCCGGTTTGCGACCCAATAACAATGTGATTGTTATCTGCAGGATCCACAGCAAAACCAGTAACTCGACCTATTCCTGGGTTCCAGCCTTGGTAATCGTCCCAAGAGGTTGGCCCCTCTTCTACCCAGTCGCCTGTTCCGCCGGCAGCAGAACGTGCACTTGGGTTCTCATTCAAATAAGCCTCGAATTGTCTAAGCTCATTGATGTAATAGGTCTCTGGCTTTAAGCGACCATCGTCGTCTTGTTGGCGCTCTGCCATGTACTCCCAGCGCTTGAATTGCTTAAAGCCGGTGCCACGACCGGTTCCTACAACTTCAAAGTAGGCTTCTGCACTGGTTCTTATTTCGTCGATTGTGAATGTTCCGGCCTCAATCATATCGAGGTATTCTTGGGCCTGACTAGTAGTGGTGCCCCAGCCAAATAACGCGACTGCGGCGAGTAGTAGTAGTTTTTTCATGGTTGATTTTTTTTGAAGACTTTCAAATATACGAATCGAAATTTGGATTTCTTATACATTTTAAACAAGTTAGCGCTCATGAACCCTACCCACATTCTCCTATTAATTGCCGGATATTTTGGAATTCTGATTCTGATCTCGATACTCACCAACAAAGGTGGTAGCAACGCAGATTTTTTTAAAGCCAGTAACAGATCGCCTTGGTACGTAGTTGCCTTTGGTATGATAGGCGCCAGTTTAAGCGGGGTTACGTTTATTTCGGTCCCTGGCCAAGTGGCGGCTTCGCAGTTCAGTTACTTCCAAGTTGTGCTCGGATACACAGTGGGTTATGCCGTAATTGGCCTAGTGCTGATGCCGCTTTATTATCGGCTGAATCTGACCTCGATTTACGGATATTTAAAGGTGCGATTTGGGGAAAAATCCTATAAGACCGGAGCCTCTTTTTTCTTGTTATCTCGTATAGTCGGTGCAAGTTTTAGACTGTACTTGGTGGCGAACGTGTTGCAGTACTTAGTTTTTGACAAAATGCCATTTATGGGTGGCACAGGAGTTCCGTTTGCAGTTACTGTGGCCATAACCATTCTCTTGATCTGGTTGTACACTTTTAAAAGTGGCATAAAGACCATCGTTTGGACAGACACCCTACAGACCTTGTTCATGCTTGTAGCCGTGGGGGTTGCCATTTATATAATTTCTGCGGATATGGGCTTATCGTTGGGAGGCTTGACCGACCTCATTGCAGAGAGCGAGCTTTCCAAGATGTTCTTTTTTGACGACTGGAAGTCTGGGCAACACTTTGTAAAACAATTCATAAGCGGAGCCTTTATTGCTATAGTGATGACCGGATTGGATCAAGACATGATGCAAAAGAATTTGACCTGTAAGAATATAAGCGATGCGCAAAAGAATATGTTTTGGTTCACCATAGTGCTAACGGTGGTAAACTTTATCTTTTTGGCCTTGGGCTTGTTGCTTACGGTTTATGCCAACAACAACGGCATTGATGCCGTACGGGATCAGCTATTCCCCACTGTTGCTGTAGAATCAGGTCTGGGCATTGGCATAGCCGCGCTGTTCATGTTAGGACTGATAGCAGCAGCCTATTCCAGCGCAGACAGTGCCTTGACTTCTCTAACAACGAGCTTTAGCATAGACATTCTAGACATTGAAGAGAAAAAATCCGAAGCAGAAGCGAAACGCATCCGCAAACGGGTTCACGTAGCCATGTCCTTTGTTTTACTCTTGGTGATCATAGGTTTTAAATACCTTATTGCAGACCAAAGTGTGATCACCAAACTCCTCACTTACGCTGGATATACCTACGGCCCCTTATTGGGCTTATACGCCTTTGGATTATTCTCGAACTGGAAGGTGAAAGATCATTTGGTTCCCGCTATCGCCATAGCTACACCTTTTATAGGTTATGCTATTAGCTGGGCATCTGCTGCATATCTGAATTTCGACTGGGGATTCTTTATTCTGATCCTCAACGGCGCCTTGACCCTTTTAGGCTTAGTACTGATCCGTACTGAGAAGGACGAGCGTACAGGCACGGTCGGCCAAAATACCTAAGCTGCGCAACTTATTTTCGAATTCCGGATTCTCAGTTCCCGGATTGAAAATGACTCGTCTAGGTTTAAGCCCTATGATGTAGTCGTAATACTGTTTTTGGCGCTCTGGGTTCAAGTAAAGGGTAACGGTATCTACACCCTCAAAAGGCAGCAGCGTTGCCGCTACTTCCACCCCGGCAACTTCTCCGGGTCGCAGCCCAACAGCCACAACTGCCTCCCCTTTATCTACTAAGCGTTCTATGGCGTAGTAAGAATACCGATTGGGTTTTAAACTGGCGCCTAAAACTAATGTTTTTCCATTGTTCTGATTCATAGCTCGTTGGTCTTTTATAGAGGGTCGAAGTTCAAATTCAAAATTAACATAAAACAAAGTTAAAATTGAAATTATCTGTAACACCTGTCGTACTAAGCCGTCTATAGAGTAGAAATATTTCTTTCTTACTGCTACAATTTTTTACGTTGATGGTTAGTGTTAATTATTGCAGTAAGGTCTCAAACCCGGTCTACTTTAGTCCGGGTTTGTTCATTTTAGGGCGCTAATGCTTATAAAATGTTAAAATGAAAATTTCTTGTAACAAGATTTTATCTAAGCAGTCTTATTGACATAGCTTTTTTAAGCAACATTGCTGCGGAGAGAAGCTTTGAATTCATCATCAATCAAACAATCGAAAAATGAAACAGTTAGCAGTATGGCTATTGCTATGCCTACCCTTTATTGCCTATTCCAACCCGAACCCTGATAGCGAAAAGATCGGGACCATTAGCGGAGTAGTTTACGACAAGAACCTTCAGGAACCTATACCTTACGTAACCGTGGCGATCATGGATATGGAAGGCCAGGTCATAACCGGAGGTATTACAGACGACAACGGTCAATTCGAGATCAAAGATATTCCGACTGGCAAGGTTAAAGTTGATATCCAATATATAGGATACAAAAACTATGTCAAGGAAATAGAGATCTCCAGGGCTAATCGCAAGGTCGATCTGGGCCGTGTAGACCTGGAAGAAGACATTGAATCTCTGGACGAGGTAGTCGTTACGGCAGAACGTACCACCATAGAGCAAAAGCTCGACAGAAAGGTGATCACTGTAGGTAAAGACCTTACCACAGCAGGACCAACTGCCTCAGACATAATGAACAATCTGCCTTCTGTGAGCGTGGACCAACAAACCGGCGCCATTGCCCTAAGAGGAAACCAGAATGTGCAAGTGATGGTAGACGGTAAGTTGACCAATGTTCCTGCGGCTCAACTCTTAAGACAGATCCCATCGACCTCTATTGAGAAAATAGAATTGATCACCAACCCATCGGCTAAGTACAATCCGGAAGGGATGAGCGGGATCATTAATATCGTTTTAAAGAAGAACGCCTTGGTCGGTTTTAACGGAGACATTAATGTAGGCTTGACCTATCAACGTCAGGCTAAATTCAATACCGGACTAAACCTCAACTACCGCAATGGAAAGTTCAACCTTTACGGTAGCTACGGAGGGAACTATTCCAAAAATGAGAATTTTGGTAATGTTTTTAGACCCAACGACAATTCAGATCAGCGATTCAACTTTTTAGACAACAACAAGTCCAACCTGTTCAAAGTAGGGATCGACTATTATTTGAACGATAAGAACACCATATCTTTCTTTACCAACCAAAACCTCTTTGACGGAGGCGTGGATGGAACCACTGACATTTTGTTCTTCGACAATCCAAGTTTGGACCAAAGTCAGCTTTTTGACAATGCCATTGACAATATGAGTCAGCAGTACAATTTCAACTATAAGTTGGATTTTGCCAAAGAAGGCCACAATGTGGAGCTGGAAGCAGACTACAACGACTTTGAAAGTGACGAGGATGCCAACTTCAGATTCAGAGGTAATAGTACTACAGCAGACTATATGGATTTTGTAGATACCGAGCGCAGCCGCTTGACCGTTAACTTGGATTACACCAATCCATTAAGCGAAAGCATGAAACTGGAGGCCGGTTTGCAAGCGCGTTTGTTCAATACCGATATCGACTATAGCTCTACTGGGCAAACCCTGAACGCCAACGGTGATCTGATCGATACGCCAAGTACTAATTTTGAGTACTCACGTGATATCTACTCCGCTTATGTGAGCCTCGGGAAGAATTACGAGAAATGGAGCTGGCAATTAGGCGCCCGTGCCGAGACGGTAGAAGTTCGCGCAGACACCAATTCGGTTCGCGCTTTTACGAACGACTATGTGCAGGTGTATCCATCGGCTTTCTTGACCTATTCACCTTCTGAGAAGAATCAGTTTCAGGTGAGCTACAGCCGCCGTGTTGACCGCCCTGGAGTTGGACAAGTAAACCCTATTCGCGAATGGAGTACCCCACTGATTTCTTCTTTCGGTAATACCAACTTAGAGCCTCAGTTCACAAACTCCATAGAGACGAATTATACGCGTAATTTAGAAAAAGGATCTATCACGGCCGGAGTATTCTATCGCATAATCGAAGACGAGATTAACCGTGCGCTGTTCATCGATAGAACAGACGTGAACAAGGTGATCTTAACCTTTGACAACTTTAGCAATACCACTGCCTACGGTTTTGAGCTTTCAAGCAATTACCGTCCGACAAAATGGTGGAATTTTAATACCAGCTTCGATCTGTTCTCTCAGAAACAAAAAGGGATCACAGAACAGATAGACAGCAGCATAGAGAACCCCACAGCCGACAATATAGAAACCAATACGGTAGAGGTTACCAACACGGCCTGGAACTTTAGAATGATCAACAACTTTAAAGTGACCAAGACCGTAACCTTTACCGCCTTTGGGATGTACCGCGGTAAAAACAAGAACATTCAGTTTGATGTAGACCCTATGGTCATGGTGAACCTCGGCGCACGTGTTTCGCTTTGGGACGGACAGGGTACCTTCTCGGTGAATTACAACGACATCTTTAACAGCATGCGCTTTAAATTCGTCGGACAGAATCCGTACTTGCAACAAGGACAATTCAACTGGGAAAGCAACACCGTTTTTGTTGGACTCAACTACCGCTTCGGAGGTGGAAAATACCGTGCCAAGTCTAGAAAACGTCGTGATAATGACGAGAAACAAGGCAGCGGAGGAATTTTCTAACTGCCTGATACTGTTATAAAAACGTTAAACTCAAGGTGCCAATGAAACATTGGCACCGTTTATGAGTCTATTATAGTACTCACTAGCAAGGTTATAATTTATTTGAATTAGCCATTTAAGTATTAAAACCCCGTGAAGCAAAAATAGAAACGCCCTCTTTTGGAGGGCGTTTTTTTTACCCTGTAATGGTTATTGAATTCAAACCCCACGTCGCTTTTCTTTGGTTGGAATCAAAACCTTATTAATTATGATTTTTAAATCTTATTGTATGCGGATATTCGCTCTCCTTTTTGCGAGTATTCTCTTTGTGGGTTGTTCTTCGGACGACGAGAATCCGAACGACCCCACCGACGACACCTCCGGCGATATGAATGACGACGGACCAACAGATGAGGAAGTACTTGCTGCCGCACGTCAGGCCAATTTAGACATCTTGACCGGTGGCGATGAAATTACTTGGAAAATTGCTACGGCCTTTCTTGAAACTGCAAGTGGAAACATAGAATTGACAGGGAATTTTAACATCGATGACGACGAATTTATTTTTTCAGGTTCACAGCTCGAATGGCGCCCGGCCAATGATGTTAGAACAGACGCGACCTCTTCTGAAGAAACCTTACGCGATTACTACAGAGCACCAATTACAAGTGCTCTAGAGTTTGAACCCGATAGCAGCTCAGACCTAACCGCACTCGAGGGACGAATTTCGTTAAACATAGCAGATGACGGTGCAGTGAGTGCTGTGATAAGACCTTTGCCCAAAGGCGATGGAGATCTACTGCTCACACTAACCCCAAAAAGTGCGGCTGACTACGCAAGCCCACCTGAGGCTGGCTTGAACTTTTCATTTGAGGTCACCTTATTGGCTCCAGGATACATGGGAGACGGAAATGGAGGTCTCATTGGTTCTTACAGTGAAAATAGCTTGTTCCTAGTTCACCGTGACGACACACAAAGCGACGGCACCGCCAATCCAGAACGAATTTTAAAGTATAATTTTTCTGACGGCACACAGACGGAAAACCTCTTTTTTCAATCCGACTTTGTAACCAAAAGACTAAATATCATAGACAATCAGCTTATTGCTTTTGGAGGGCAGTACGCCAATACGTATGATATTGCACTCGGAGCAGCTCCGGAAAGTTCTTTCAATCACGGACTGTTCTTAACCCGATTCGGTCTGGCTGTTCAAGATGACAACGCCTTTATTATCGGGACCGATTTTAGCACAACCGCCAACTCCAATATTACGCGTTATAACTATTTGACCGACGCTTTAGACGTGCTAGGAACTTTGCCCGTAGCTCGTTTTCATGCAGGAACTGAACTGATCAACAATAAGATCTACATCTTTGGTGGACGTGACGACTTTTCTGGTGACTTAGCCTTTACCGAGAGCTTTATATATGACCTAGAAACAGGAAGCACCTCTAGCTTTGATATCCCTGAAGCGGCATATAATACATACGCCTCAAAAGTGGAGAACTTAATCTACGTTGCTTACGAAACTCGCGTAGAAGCAGGAGAACCTGGTGCCTTTGACGACGATAGAAATATCAATTTTGGTGTATACGATACTTTAGATAACAGTTTCACTGTACTCACAGACAATTTGGATGACAGTGATGATCGTAGTACAATTCACGCCATTACTATTTTCAATGGAAAGCTATATGTTGTGTATGGAAACCCAATTACCGACCCTAACAATGTTATGATCTATTCGACCCCGCTTTAATCGTTGTGGGAGTATGATAAAAATAAAGCGCAATGGAGAATCTCATTGCGCTTTTTATATTAAGCCCAGCGTATAATAGCGCTTCCCCAAGTGAAGCCACTACCAAAAGCGGCCAAGACTACCAGGTCTCCGGATTTGATCTTTCCGGCTTCCCAGGCTTCTGTCAATGCAATAGGAATAGAAGCAGCAGTGGTGTTTCCGTACTTTTGAATGTTGTTGAATACCTGATCGTCGCTCAGTCCAAACTTCTTTTGAATGAATTGCGAGATTCTAAGGTTGGCCTGATGCGGAATCAGCATGACAATATCGTCCACACCCAACCCATTGGCTTGCAAGCCTTCTTGGATAACTTCAGAGAAACGCACCACAGCATTCTTAAATACAAACTGACCATTCATATAAGGGAAATAAGGAATATCTTCCTGCGGATCCTCTTCAATGATCTGAGGCACCCAATAACCGGTACTTGGTCCTTGTAAGGCCAATTCGTCCTTGTGTTTTCCTTCTGAGTGTAAATGGGTAGAAAGTATGCCTCCTGCCCCTGTTTCATTTCTAGAAACAACAGCAGCTCCTGCGCCATCGCCAAAGATCACAGAAACTCCACGACCTCTAGTGGTCATGTCTAGGCCACCGCTGTGGTTCTCACTACCGATAACCAATACATTTTTGTACATCCCCGTTTTAATGTATTGATCTGCAGTAGAAAGTGCGTAAACAAAGCCACTACATTGATTGCGCACGTCTAGCGCGGGTACGGTTCCTATTCCGAGTTGGTCTTGTACCTGTACCCCTCCGCCTGGAAAATACATATCCGGACTCAAGGTGGCAAAGATGATAAGTTCAATATCGTTAGGGTCAATTCCTGCACGCTCAATAGCGATTCGGGCTGCCTTGGTTCCCATTACGCTGGTAGTATTACCATCGCCAGGAAGAATGTGGCGACGCTCCTTGATACCCGTACGCTCTTGTATCCAAGCGTCATTAGTATCCATTACTTTAGAAAGATCGTCATTGGTCACCACATGCTCGGGAACGTAGAATCCCAAGCCAGAAATTCGAGATGTATACATAAAAGAATATTAGCTGGTAAAGATACGGTTATTCGCGCTCCGACCCCAATATCAAGGCTTTATCTATTATGCGTGCATAATAAGTTTTAACATCGCTTTATCTAAATTTTGAAGTACCTTTTTGGGAAAATTCACAACCATGCAAAACAAGTTCTTTTTACTTGTCTTGTTGCTGAGCTTTGGCTGGGCGCAAGCACAAGAAAACCTGGAATATCAAAAACCACCACAAGAAATTCTAGAGCTGGTCGATGCGCCATTAGCTCCTGGAGTACAAATCGATTCTAAAGGGGAGTTCGCCGTATTGATCTACCGCGATGCCTTTAAAAGCATAGCAGAACTTTCTGCTCCGGAGATGCGTTTGGGCGGCCTGAGGATCAATCCTAAGACCAATATTGGGAGTCGCACAACCTTTTACAACAACCTGAAAGTTAAGCGTACCGAAGACAAAGAAGCCACTCAAGTTGCTGGTTTGCCCGCAAATCCGAGGCTCAGTGGATTCAGTTGGTCTCCCGATGAATCCAAGATCGCTTGTTTGAACACCACCGATAGCGGTGTTGAAGTTTGGGTGCTGGATATCGCCTCGGCTAAGGTGACCAAACTAACTGACGCTTCTGTGAACGCTAACATGGGCGGAGCCATTCGCTGGTTCAAATCTGGAGATGCCATGCTCGTAAAAATGCTACCCAAAAACAGAAAACCGCTTATAGATGTTGCGGAAGCTGTTCCAACCGGGCCTACAATCTCTGTTAGTGACGGCGCCAAAGCACAGAACAGAACCTATCAGGATCTGCTAAAAAACCCTAACGACGAGCACAATTTTGAACAGCTCGCCATTTCTGAGATCAAAAAAGTGAGCCTAAACGGAACCGTGAGCAACTTTTTACCTCCGGCCATGTACAGAGGAATGAGTTTTTCTCCGGATGGGAAATATGTGATGATCACTAAGATCAAAAAGCCCTTTTCTTATATAGTCCCTTACAGCAGGTTCCCTTACGATGAAACTGTTTACACCACCGATGGAAACTTTGTCGCCACAGTGAACGATGTGCCGCTTAACGAAGTACAACCCAAAGGTTTTATGGCCACTCGCAAAGGCAAGCGCAATATGAGTTGGCGCGCGGACAAAGCTGCTACCCTTTATTGGGCAGAAGCGCAAGACGAAGGTGACCCTGCCGTAGAAGTGCCGTTTAGAGATTTTGTTTATCAATTGTCGGCACCGTTTAGCGGTGAAAAAGAAATGGTGACAAGAACGATTAATCGTTTTAGCGGTATCACTTGGGGAACCGACAACACGGCTGTACTTTACGACTACTGGTGGAACACTCGAAACACCAAGACCTATTTGTTCGATCCGTCAAAACCAGAGATGGACCCAAAAGTGATCACAGACAGAAACTATCAGGATCAGTATAGCGATCCGGGAGATTTTGTGACCACAAAAAACAAATACGATCGGTATGTGTTAGACGTTCAAAACGGCAAGGCCTTTTTAATGGGTGCTGGTTATACTCCAGAAGGACAATTCCCTTTTGTTGACGAAATGGACCTGGCTACACAAAAGACCAAAAGATTATATCGATCCGAATACACCGATAAGTTAGAACGCCTCTACTCCGCCATAGATATGAAAAAAGGAGAGATCCTGGTTCGTATTGAAGGACAGACAGAGTATCCGAATTATTACATCAGAAACATCAAAAAGAAAAACGCTTTAAAACCGCTGACCTCTTTTGAGAATCCGTTCAAAAGTCTGCAAGGGGTTCACAAAGAGGTAATCACCTATAAGCGCGATGACGGTTTGGATCTGGAGGGAACCCTATATCTGCCGATAGGTTATGACAAAGAAAAAAAGGAGAAGATGCCGATGATCCTCTGGGCTTATCCTAGAGAATACAAGGACAAAAGCTCTGCTTCTCAAAGCACCACCAACCCTAATGAGTTCATATATCCGTATTACGGGTCGCCTATTTACTGGGTGACGCGCGGCTATGTGGTCTTGGATGATGCAGCTTTCCCAATAGTGGGCGAAGGAGACGAAGAGCCCAATGATACCTTTAGACCACAATTGGTGGCCAATGCAAAGGCTGCAATTGATGCCGTTGATGCCATGGGCTATATAGACAGATCTCGAGTTGGGGTTGGCGGACACAGTTACGGAGCTTTTATGGTTGCGAACCTGCTGAGTCATTCTGATCTGTTTGCCGCCGGAATTGCGCGTTCTGGAGCTTACAACAGAACCTTGACACCTTTTGGTTTCCAAAGTGAGCAGCGTAGCTATTGGGATTCTCCTGAGACCTATTACACCATGTCACCGTTCATGCATGCGGACAAGATGAAAACTCCGCTGTTGTTAGTACACGGGGAGGCCGATAATAACTCCGGGACTTACCCACTGCAAAGTGAGCGTTATTTCAATGCTTTAAAAGGATTGGGCGCAACGGCACGTTTGGTGATGCTCCCTAAAGAAAGTCATGGGTATCGTGCAAAGGAAAGTATTATGCACCTGCTTTGGGAACAAGATACTTGGTTAGAGACCTATGTAAAGAACAAGAAGTCTCAAGAATTGAATACTGGTTCGGAGAGTTTTAAGAACTAATCGAAGCGTACAGAGTAAACCTTTTCAAGGCTTTTGCGTAGTTTAATCAGCTTACGCAAAAGCCTTGAAGTTGTTTATGCGGACTGTTGCTCCCAGATCGTTGAGCAAATTGTAAAGTCCAAAGAAGGTTCTGTTGATGTATAAGAAGTGCTTAGAACCTCGGTTCCCGTTCATTTTACGCAGCTCGGTATCCTTAGAGTACTTTTCGCCAAGCTCGGCGATCTTACCAAAAAAGACCTCATCAGAAAAGTCGAAGACCTCCTTATGGAATGGTTGGGTGAATAAACTCAGCATTTCTTTAAAGAGTTCTGTAAAGAATACGCGCTCTTCTGGAGTATCGGTGTCCTTAATGATCTCTAATTGTTCTAATTTCTCTGCAAAGAAGCTTTCATTCTCAATGGCTCCTGGTTCAGCCAATTGAAAATAAGGCGTGTAGAACTCTTCCGGTACTTTTTTGATGCAACCAAAGTCTATTGCAATTAACTGACCGGCTTCGTTAACCAAGAAATTTCCTGGATGCGGGTCGGCATGCACGGCTTTTAGCTCGTGCATCTGGTACATATAAAAATCCCAAAGGGTTTGCCCTATCTTATCGGCTAAAGCCTGATCGGTATTTCGGGCGGCAAACTCACTGAGGTGTTTCCCATGCATATAGTCCATGGTAATGATACGTTCATTGGAAAGCTCCGGATAATAGGTCGGGAAAACCAAATTATCGATATGTCCACAAGCTTTAGAAATGTCTT
This sequence comes from Gilvibacter sp. SZ-19, assembly GCF_002163875.1. GTDB lineage: Bacteria > Bacteroidota > Bacteroidia > Flavobacteriales > Flavobacteriaceae > Gilvibacter. Next base: position 414,308 of record NZ_CP019333.1, read on the forward strand.
GACTTTGTTTTACCTCTAAGACATAATCGGTCTCTTCCAAAAGTTTTTCTTCTACTTCTTTGAAGTATTTGGCGGAGTCCTTCCCTTTGAGGTTGAACATTTTAACCGCGACCGGTTTAACCAAGGCCAGATCACTACTAATACTGTCTGCTACCCCGGGATATTGGATCTTAACTGCGAGCTCCTTCCCGTCTTTCTCTGCCTTGTGTACTTGCCCAATGGAAGCAGCGGCTACAGATTCCGGGTTGAAGCCGTCATACAAGGTCTCTGGATACTCTCCGAAGTAACGTTTAAAGGTCTTACGCACTAAAGGAGCCGATAAAGGAGGTACCGAGAACTGCGCCAAGGAGAATTTCTCCACATAAGCTTTGGGCAAAATGCTCTTTTCCATACTGAGCATCTGTGCGACCTTCAAGGCGCTACCTTTCAGCTGCTTTAAACCGTCATAGATGTCTGCGGCATTGTCTTCGTTGAGCTTATCTTTAGAAAGCTCGGGGTTGACGAGTTTTTCGCCATAATATTTCAAATAGTTGCCTCCAACCTTAACCCCTGTAGTAACCAGCTTTGAGGCACGCTGTAATTTATTGGTAGGGATCTTGTCTATGGTCTTCATCTATATCTTTCTGTTTGTGATCGTTTGATTCGATTATGCCATTTTTTCCTTCCAGAGGAATTTTCCAAAATCGATGATACTTTCTAAAGGCGTGGTCTCAAAGACATCAAAAATCACGCGGACCGACTTCTCGATAGCCACATCTGTCTTTTCGAAGCCTTTGGAAGTGTCATCCATCCAATATTTGAGTAGGAATAAGAACTGTACCCAAGCACCTTCTGAAAAGATAGAAACCGGATGTTTTAATATTTTGAGTTGTTTTTCGTCGTTATTCTCTTGAATCAACTCCCCAGAAAACTCCTTGATCGCTTTTCTAAGCTCACTGAGTTCTTTCAGCGATTTCATCTTATCCTTTTTGCCTTTTAAACTAAACAGTACATAGCTTCGGTTAGCCGTCAGCACTTCGAACAAGGTATAGAACATGGTTAGCATTTTATCCTTGGCAGAGAGGGCCTCGTAACCGTCTGCCTGCAGCATCACCTCGTGGGCATTGTCAAAGAATTGCTTCCAGATGTTCTTTCTCAGGGCTTCGAAAGATCCTGCCACTTGGTAAAACTGATCTTCCGGGATCTCTTCGTGCTTGCAGAATTTATAGACAGAAACAGGCTCGTGCTCGTGCTCCATCACATATTCCATATACTTGCTAATGATGTCGTTGGCCGATAAATTTTTCTTCTTTGCAGTCATGGTGGATAATTTGTACAAATTTACTAAATGTTTAATCTTTAATAAAATACTTTAAACAAAAATTAAGGATATTTTTGCCAGCTCGTGACAAGCTGTCAGCCCAGGGAGGCTTGGTATTTTATTTGCTTATTGGTTTGTCGTTAAAAAATGAAAAACGCTACACTATGAGCACCGGAAATATCAATGTATCAGTAGAAAACATCTTTCCATTAATCAAGAAGTTCCTCTACAGCGATCACGAGATCTTTTTACGAGAATTGATCTCTAATGCTACGGATGCAACTTTGAAACTCAAACACCTCACCTCTATTGGCGAAGCCAAGGTGGAATACGGCGATCCTAAGATCGAGATCATCGCCGATAAGGACACCAACACCCTGAGGATCATTGACCAAGGAATTGGTATGAGCGCAGAGGAGGTAGAGAAATACATCAACCAGATCGCGTTCTCTGGCGCAGAAGAGTTCATTGAAAAATACAAGGACAAAGAAGGCGAAGAAGCGGGTATCATTGGTCACTTTGGATTGGGATTTTATTCTGCCTTTATGGTGGCCGATAAGGTTGAGATCATAACCAAGTCCTATACCGACGCTCCTGCAGCTCACTGGACTTGTGATGGTTCACCAAAATATACGCTAGAAGCTCACGATAAGACCGACCGCGGCACAGAGATCATCTTGCACATTGCAGAAGACAGCACCGAATTCTTAGAAGAAGGTCGCATTATGGAATTGTTGACCAAATACAACAAGTTCATGCCGATCCCGATCAAATTCGGAACCAAGACCGAAACCCTCCCCCTACCGGAAGACGCTGCAGACGATGCCAAACCAGAAACCGTAGAGGTAGATCGAATTGTCAATAACCCGAACCCAGCTTGGACCAAAGCTCCTGCAGACCTTGAAGAAAAGGACTATGCAGATTTCTATCGGGAAATGTACCCGATGCAGTTCGAGCAGCCACTGTTCCACATCCACCTGAATGTGGACTATCCGTTCAACTTGACAGGGATCTTGTATTTCCCAAAACTCAGCAACGACCTGAACATCCAGAAAGATCGTATTCAGTTGTATCAGAACCAGGTATTCGTAACCGACAATGTAGAAGGCATAGTACCTGAGTTCTTGACTATGCTACGCGGAGTGATAGATTCTCCGGATATTCCACTAAACGTTTCTAGAAGTTATCTGCAAGCCGATGGCGCTGTGAAAAAGATCTCTAGTTACATCACCCGCAAGGTGGCCGACAAGCTAAAATCGCTCTTTAAGAATGACCGCGAGGCTTTTGAGCAAAAGTGGAACGACATTAAGATCGTTATAGAATACGGGATGCTCTCTGAGGATAAGTTCTACGAAAAAGCACAGGATTTTGCCTTGTATCCTACCGTAGATGGTACCTATTACACCTTTGAAGAACTTCGCGAGAAGATCAAAGATGCGCAAACGGACAAAGACGATAAGTTGGTGGTACTTTATGCTTCAGACAAAGAAGCGCAGCATGCCTATATCGAAACGGCCAAAACAAAAGGGTATGAAGTATTGCTGTTAGACAGTCCTATTGTATCACACCTGATCCAGAAATTGGAGTCTAAGTTTGAGAATACCAACTTTGTTCGCGTAGATGGCGATCATATTGACAACCTCATCAAAAAAGACGATACAACTATCTCTAAGCTCTCTGACGAGCAAAAAGAGACACTTTCTAGTTTGTTGACCGAGGTGATCCCGCAGGATAAATTCAGCGTACAACTGGAAGCTATGGACTCGGAAGCAAATCCATTTGTGATCACCCAACCGGAATTCATGCGTCGTATGAAAGAGATGCAACAGACCGGAGGTGGTATGTTTGGAATGGGCAATATGCCAGAGATGTACAATTTGGTGGTCAATACAAACCACGAGCTCATTGGACAGATCTTGGAGACCAAGACCCAGAAAAAGAAAGAGCGCCTTATCAATCAGGCCCTTGACTTGGCCAAACTGTCGCAGAACTTACTCAAGGGAGAAGCCCTTACCGAGTTTATAAAACGCAGTTATGACATGATCAAGTAAGCTTGACAAAACAATGCAAAGCCGCCTTAAAGGGCGGCTTTTTTGTATCTTTAAAACATCAAAAAGACTAAACCAAACTAAAATGCGCATTCTATTTTCACTATCGTTACTGCTGCTTGTACTTTTTTCGTGTAAAGAAGCTGAAGAGCAAACCACAACTGCCGACGGCTCAGAAGCTCTGGCGCAACTCCTCGAGGACTTTAAAGCCGAGAGTTATGAACTCTATCCGTGGAACGCCACTTTCGAAGGTGACAGCCGCTTTAATAATTTGCTGCCCAACTTTTACACCATGGAGTTTCGCGACAAAGAATTGGCTTATTACAAGAAGTACAAAGAAGCCGTTATCGCGATAGACGACGCAGATCTGGACGAGAACGAACTGCTCAGTAAAAAGATTTTGCTGTGGGAATGCGAGCGTAATATAGAAGGCAAAGATTTTCCTGGAGAACTCTTGCCTGTAGATCAATTCAATTCGCCTATTTTGATGTTTGCCCAGTTAGGAAGTGGACAAAGTGCGCAACCCTTTACCAATAAAAAGGATTATACCAACTGGTTAGAACGTCTCGACGCTATGCTACCCATAGTAGATACAGCCATGGTGAATATGGAAAAAGGAATTGCTCAAGGCATAGTTTTACCTCAAGCTTTGACCAAAAAGGTATTGCCTCAAATTAAGAGCTTGGTAAGTGAATCTGCGGAGCAAAGTTTGTTTTACAGTCCAATACGAATGCTGCCGGAAGATATGGACCAAGCGGTAAAAGACAGCCTTACACAGGCCTACACAACCATGATCAACGACAAGCTTTCGCCTAAGCTTGAGGAGCTGTACAACTATCTTGAGAACACCTACTTGCCAGCCAGTCGCGAGAGCTCGGGTTATTCTGATATTCCCGGAGGCGCTGAGCAATATAACCGTTTGATCAAATTGTACACCACTACTGATATGACTGCGGATGAGATCCATCAACTGGGACTCAACGAAGTAGCGCGTATTCGCGCCGCCATGGAACAAGTAAAAGCTCAGGTTGGTTTTGAGGGAGATCTGAAGGCCTTCTTTGATCATGTGCGCACCAATAAAGAGCTTATGCCATTTACAGATCCGCAGCAAGTGATAGACAACTTCAACGCCATTCACGACAAAATGAAACCGCAGATCGACAAATTGTTCGACATGCAACCCAAAACCGAGTTTGAGGTCCGCAGAACGGAAAAGTTCCGCGAAGCTTCTGCCAGTGCGCAATACAACCCAGGATCCTTAGACGGCACCCGCCCAGGGATTTTCTATGTACCGATTCCAGACGTGACCAGCTATAATATTTATTCGGATGAGGATCTGTTCTTACACGAGGCAATACCCGGACATCACTTTCAAGTATCCTTGACCCAAGAGAACGAGAATCTTCCTCAATTCCGCAAAACACTTTGGTACTCTGCTTATGGAGAGGGCTGGGCCTTGTATACCGAGTCTTTGGGTAAAGAATTAGGTCTTTATGACGATCCCTACCAATACTTTGGAATGTTGAGTGCAGAGATGCACCGTGCCATTCGCTTAGTGGTAGATACCGGAATTCACACCAAAGGCTGGAGCCGTGAGAAGGCTATACAATACTCCTTGGACAATGAAGCGGAAAGCGAAGCTAGTATTACTGCGGAGATAGAACGGTATATGGCTATTCCAGGACAAGCGTTGTCTTACAAGATCGGGCAGCTAAAGATCTTGGAGCTACGCGCCAAGGCAGAACAGGAGTTGGGCGATAATTTTGATATCAAATCTTTCCACAACGAAATACTGGAGAGCGGTAGTTTACCACTAGCCCTTTTAGAAGAGAAAATCAATGCTTGGATCAATTCCCTGAAACCCTAATGAACTTTCCTTGGCACCAATATTTACTGGCCGTGATATTTATCGCGGCTGGCGCAGCGCATTTTAAATGGCCACATATCTATAAAAAGATCATGCCTCCCTACTTACCGGCGCATGACACCTTGATCATTATTAGTGGTATGCTAGAGATGGTCTTTGGCCTTATGCTTGTGAGCAGTGACGGAACCACCAGAGTAGCTGCTTGGGGTATCATTGTACTGCTGATCTTATTCTTACCCGTCCATATTTATATGTTGCAGGAAAAGGAAGCGCGAATGAAATTACCTGTTTGGGTATTGATACTGCGCGTTCCCTTACAGTTTGGACTGATGTATTGGGCTTGGCAATATGTCTGATCTGTTTGGCAATAGCGAACCAGAACCTATTCGCCTGCCCCTAGCTGGAGCAGACGCCATTTACTACCCTAATTTTATCGCTGCCAATGAGTCTGAAGTACTTTTTGAGCAATTACTCGCAGAAACAGCCTGGCAGCAAGACGATATAAAGGTATTTGGAAAGGTCTACGCTCAGCCAAGGCTTACGGCCTTGTATGCGGAAAACGAGCAACCCTACTCCTACTCCAACATCACCATGTACCCAAGGCCGTTTACTCCTTTACTGCTTAATCTTAAAGAGCGGATAGAGAAAGTCACAGATGCAGCTTTTACAACAGTCTTATTGAATTTGTATCGCAATGGCAACGATTCTAACGGTTGGCATGCAGACGATGAAAAAGAATTGGGACAAAACCCTGTAATAGCCAGCTTGAGTTTTGGAGCAACTCGTGTGTTCAAGTTTAGGGAAAAAGCCGACAAAAGCAACACCTATAAGCTGGAACTAGGAGCTGGTAGTTTACTCTTGATGCAAGGCGCAACGCAACATCTCTGGCAGCATCAGATCCCCAAAACAAAAAAAGAAGTCGGCCCCAGGATAAATCTAACCTTTAGAGTTCTGATTTAGTCCATTGTAGAGCGCGATAGGCCGACTTAAGATAGATCAAGATGGCCAATGTGCCTATGTGATAAAGAATATGGATATCTGGTGTCCCTATAAACAAAAAGGCCATAATAATTAAGGTGATATACACTCCAAGGTTTAAGGCCTCTCGTATGACCAGATTACTGACAATTAAGGCTCCGACAAAGAATTCGGCAAAGGGAAACATCATGATCAAGGCTTCCGAAAGGTTTCCTGGTGGGAGTACTTTGTCAAATCGAGTGCTTACAAAAGCTGTATACTGCTCCAACAGAAGTATTCTGTAAATGCCGTGACCGCCGATCAGAAAACCGGCCATATAGCGAAAAAATGTAGTGAGGTTTGTAGACTGCTTCATGGGTAGAAGCAAATTACGCAGAACTTCTCAGAATTTCTTACGCAAAAACCTCATTTAAAATAATGGCTAGACGGATACCTCCTTTGTGCAATTGCATCCGTAATTTATCCATATATAGGTAAGCGTAGCGGTATTTTAAGTTGGCTCCAACCTTGGTATTGGCATAGATATCCTCACACAAAGCTCGAGATTCTCGCATCCAGTCGTAATGGGTTCCTTGAGCGACTGCCTCCACCTCTTCTGGGCTGAGATAAGGCGCTGTGGCAGCCAATTCCATATAAGACATCTTGTAATAGTCTAGCAGGCTGCTGTCCCAAATGCTGTGCAAGTTCGTTCCCTCGTCAAACCATTGCACTTGGAAGCGGTTACCTCCGCGATCGTCAGCTATCCCAACATGTAATGGCTGGTGCAGATCGCCTACAAAATGTACGAGCATCTTTAAATGAAAGGCCTTTTCTTCTTTACTCGAGTTCGGATCTTTGAGCACTTTAATGGCTGTGTCTATGCCTACCATAAGATCGCCATACTCACTCTTTGGGTGTTTGTCGTAATCACTTCCAAAGGGATAGTTCACATAATGCCATGGCCCATATGCTCGGTATAGGGTGTCACTTTTAATCTCATCCGCATAGGTAGAGACCAAGGCGAGCGATTTATTATCGAGTAAGTCATTGACAGCTGCAAGGGCTTTTGGACTAAGATACTTAGTGGCTATTTCGCCAGTGGCGCGATGCCCGGTCTTGCCCCAGTCTGCAAAAGAAACTTGAGCAGTCATTAAAAAGACCAATACTAAAAGGGAAGTGCGTAGTCGCATAGTTGGGTTTTTTACAAAGATAACTATTGCCTCGTAAAAAAAATTTGAAAAAAGTGTAACGTTTTTGAAAAAAGTGATACTTTTATTATATCATATTGATATCATTTTAAATCTAACACTATGACAAACGAAAAAATCATCGTACCCATGAACGGTTACATCATGCTGTTCTTTACCCTTGCCGCTATTATCGGTGGGATCGCGGGTATTATTAGCTTGCGCAGTCCTTGGATGGCCGGTTTATTGATCCTAGGATTCTTTCTTCTGCCTGGTCTTGTGATGATCAATCCAAACGGAAGCCGCGTGTTATTACTGTTTGGTAAGTATGTAGGTACCATAAAGAAGAATGGCTTGTTTTGGGTCAATCCCTTTTACACCAAGAAAAAAATCTCCTTACGTGCCAGAAACTTCGACAGTGAGCGTTTAAAAGTGAACGACAAACTCGGAAACCCGGTAAACATCAGTACCATTTTAGTTTGGCGTGTTCAGGATACGCACAGGGCTGCTTTTGACGTTGATAACTACGAGCACTTTGTTCGCGTACAGACCGATGCCGCTGTAAGAGAGCTTGCAAGTATGTATCCTTACGACAACTTCGCAGACGAAGGCCTCGAAGAAGAGATCACCCTGCGCTCAAGTACTCAAGAGGTGAATCAGGCACTAGAAAACGAATTGACAGATCGCTTGGCCATTGCTGGTATCGAAGTACTAGAGTCTCGCATCGGTTATTTGGCCTACGCCAATGAGATCGCTTCGGCTATGTTGAAGCGTCAGCAGGCTACAGCTATCGTGGCTGCGCGACACAAGATCGTGGAAGGCGCCGTGAGCATGGTAGAAATGGCCCTAGAAGAGCTCAGTAAAAAACAAGTAGTAGACTTGGACGAAGAGCGCAAAGCAGCTATGGTAAGCAATCTAATGGTGATCCTTTGCGGAGATAAAGATGCTTCTCCAGTAGTAAACGCAGGAACATTAAACACTTAGTATGCGCGTTTTTAATGAAACACAAAAGTTCAATCAAGGGTGGTTAAGAGTGGTACTGATCTCGGTAGCAGGCTTGACCACGCTGCCTATTTTCTTTTTAGTCGATTGGCAAGGCATTGGACAAACTGAGCTTATCATTGTTGGAGGTGCATTGGCATTGACTTTAGGTTTGTTGTTCTTTATAATGTTCATCTTCCGCTTAGAAACTCGGATCGATGAAAAAGGAATCCACTACGGGTTTCATCCCATTCCAGGCAAGAACAATCTGCAATCCTGGGATGCGATTACTAAAGCTTATGTAAGAAACTACAGTGCGATCGGCGAATACGGAGGTTGGGGCTATCGTGTAAGTTTTAGCAAATCTAAAGGCAAGGCCTATAATGTTTCCGGCAATGTCGGAATACAACTCGAACTCAAGAACGGAAAGAAGGTACTAATCGGAACCCAACAAAAAGATGCGGCCACCTCAGCCATAAACTATTACCTAAAAACAACTGGTCATGAAGCTAATTAAGGTTATCATTTTATCTATAATACTAACTGCTCAGGCACTGGCACAAGATGTCAACTTTGAAAGTGTAGACCTGAAAGTAACTTCCTTGGTAGAAGGAACCTTACTACGCCCGGCGGATCAGTCTGCAGTGCCTTTAGTGATCATTATTCAAGGCTCTGGACCAACAGATCGTGACGGGAACCAACCCATGGTGATGAACAACTCCTTAAAATACCTGGCACAAGGCTTAAGTGAGGCTGGAATTGCCAGTTTTCGTTATGATAAACGGATCATGCCCATGCTTCGCAACAGAACCCTGAACGAAGCTACACTCTCTTTCAATGATTTTGTGGACGATGCTAAAGCTGTGCTGAAATATTTTCAAAACAGCGGAGCTTTTAGTGAAATTCATATTGCAGGGCATTCTCAAGGATCTCTTGTAGGCATGCTCGCCGCGCAAGAAGGAGCTGACGGTTTTATTTCTTTGGCAGGAGCGGGTCAATCGATAGACGAAGTGATCATTGACCAGCTAGAAAGACAGGCTCCAGGCTTGGCAGAAAACGCTCAGCAGGCCTTTACAGACATGCGAACCGAAGGTAAGGCCGAACAATTTAGTCCTGGCTTGGCTTCTATTTTCAGAAAAGACATACAACCCTTTATGCTGTCTTGGATGCAGTACGACCCAAAAGTGGAGATCGCAAAATTAAGCTGCCCTGTACTAATAGTAAATGGCAACAAAGACCTGCAGGTGGATGTAGAAGAAGCGCAACTCCTTGCCCAGGCAAAACCGGATGCTCAATTCGCTGTAGTGGAGAATATGAATCACGTTTTAAAGTTCATAGAAGGCAGCGATATGGAGAATGCCAAATCCTATAACGAACCCAACAAACCTTTAAGTCCAGGATTCTTAGATATCGTAGTGGACTTTGTAAACCAATAATCATGGCCAAAAAGAAGGCTTTTGCATTGCGGATCAATGAAGACCTCATGAAGGCTGTCGAGAAATGGGCAGCCGATGAGTTCAGATCTACCAATGGCCAGATCGAATGGATGCTGAACAAAGTGCTCAAAGAGGCCAAAAGGTTGCCTAAAAAGAAGGAGGACCCCAAGGACTGAGCAATTGTACTTCCGCTTTCCACTTGGAAATTGTATTTTGCAGCCAAACAACTGCTAAATGACCTTATTTATTACCGAGGTGGTCAAAGACACCACGCCTCTCATTACAAACGACAAGATCGTTTTTGGACTGCTCATGCTCTGCTTGGGCTTTGTTTTTTATACCTCTAGCAAAAAAAGTGGGCCTTGGGCAAAATTCTATAAATACATCCCTGCCCTCTTTATGGCCTATTTTGTGCCGGCTATCTTAACTACTACGGGCATCATAGCCCCAGAATGGACTAGCGTTGCTGCGGATGGAACAGCAACAGAGGCAAGTTCTGGTCTATACCATATGGCCAGTCGCTATTTATTGCCTGCAGCTCTTGTTTTAATGACCTTGAGCTTAGATCTAAAAGGTGTATTTAACCTTGGGCCCAAGGCCTTATGGATGTTCTTGGCAGGTACAGCGGGTATCATTTTAGGAGGACCTTTGGCAGTGCTGATTGTAGGCAGTATTTCTCCAGAAACCGTAGGTGGTGAAGGCGCTGATGCTGTATGGCGAGGGCTATCGACCCTGGCTGGAAGCTGGATCGGTGGTGGTGCCAATCAGAGTGCTATGCTGGAGATCTATGGCTACAATCAGAAACTATACGGACAAATGGTATTTGTCGATATTCTTGTGGCTAACGTCTGGATGGCTATCATTCTTATAGGGATTGGAAAGTCAGCGCGCATAGACCGCTGGCTTAAAGCAGACAATACTGCCATAGAATCGCTCAAGCAAAAAATGACCGCCTTTACCGAAAAAGTGAGTCACAATCCATCTTTAAGCGAACTCATGGTCTTAGGCGCCTTGGCTTTTGGAGCCGTTGGAGCTTCGCACTGGCTGGGCGATATAATGGCAGCCGCGCTCTCCGGATGGGTCGATGGACTTAGCGGACTGACCAAGAACGTATTTAGCTTTTTAGGCAGTTCATTCTTTTGGATGGTCACTATTGCGACCTTGATTGGAGTGCTCTTGAGTTACACCAAAGCCCGTAATTTAGAAGGAGCCGGTGCCAGTAAAATGGGTAGCGTGTTTATATACATCCTTGTAGCAACCATCGGGATGAAAATGGACTTAAGACTTATCTTCAATAACCCTGGATTGATTGTGGTTGGTTTTGTGTGGATGGCAGTTCATGCAGGTATCTTAATTGGCATGGCTAAACTGATCCGCGCGCCTTACTTTTTCTTGGCTGTAGGGAGTCAGGCTAATGTGGGTGGAGCCGCCTCTGCCCCTATCGTAGCTTCGGCATTTCACAGCTCGCTCACTACTGTAGGAGTACTCTTGGCAGTCTTTGGATATGCCATAGGAACCTTAGGTGCAGTGGCTTGTACATTTTTAATGCAATTGGCTGCAGCCTCTTAGGAGAAGCGCCAAAAAATACAGATATTTGCCGCAAATAATTTCAACCATGCGCACTCGAATTTTCGCTTCTGTTTTGATGATTTTAGGTTTGCTGAGCTGCTCCGAGCAAGCCGAAAATAATAGCATTTTGGTGGCCAACATCAAAGACCTCAACAAAGGAAAGGTCTACTTGGAGCGCTTGCAAGACAGCAGTTTGATTCGCATAGATTCGGTTCTGGTAGACGGACAGTCTCCCCTTACTTTGGGCACTAACTTAGAGAGCCCAGAAGTATTATACGTGCATGTTTTGGTAGATGCCAGTGAGCTGATTGATACCCGCATTCCGATCTTTATGGAAAAGGGCACTGTAGAATTGAGCACTCGCTTGAACAATCTTCAAGGTGCGGCTGTAATAAAAGGCTCTCAAAACCACGACAAATGGATGGAATACAAGCAGAATATGAGTCGTTTTACGGATAGAAACTTAGAACTTATCAAGGCATTGATAGAATCTGGGAAGCAGCAGAACGATTCGCTAACTGCAGCCATTGAAGCCCAACAACTACAACTGGTACGCTCAAAGTATTTGGCCACTATCAACTTCGCCACAAACAATACCGCTTATGCCGCATCGCCTTATGTGGTTCTAAATGAGGTGCGTGTAGCCAATACGAATTACCTGGACACGGTATACAATGCCCTACAAGACAGCGTTAGAACAGGAACTTACGGAAAAGCCCTGTACGCCTTGATCAAAGAGCAGCAGGCCGCTGCCAATGAACAATAATTAAAGCTTCGCGAGTTTGTCTAAAAGGGCGTTGCCACGGTCTTCCAATTCTTTGGAAATGGCATTGAAATGCGCCTTTTTGTTCTCAACATCTTTCTGATTGATCTTAGCCGTAAGCTCATCAAAAGTGGTGATAGCCTCGTCTATAATGGCTTCGGATTTTTTACTGTCTGCCTTTGGGTTTTCCAACTCCCAGCCGTAAACGGCCTCGATGATGTCTCCCAATACAAAGTTCAAATCCTTCTTTAAATCTCTAACACTAGCCATAATACTTTATTTTATGGGGTAAAAGTACGCTTTTAAGCGGCATTATGGCACACGAACTTCTAAAAGTTCTGCACCATCGGTTTTAATAACTACACGAGTTGCTGCTGCAGGTATCATGGCTGTCTGCCCTTTAACCAAAGTGGTCTCCTGCCCATTTAGTGTAAAGCTAACGGTTCCGCTCAAACACATATACACCACAAAAGAATCGGTATCGGACAGATCTTGTGTAATGGCAGTTGTTAAAGGTAAATAGCGTGTATCAAAAAAATCAGATCGACACACCTGGTTGCTAGCGTTCTCTTTTTTCGTGTAATTGAGCTTTTGATCGTTAGGAGCATCAAAATTCAGTACATCCAAGGCCTCTTGAGTGTGCAATTCGCGCATTTTTCCGTCGGTTCCTGGTCTGTCCCAATCATAAACGCGATAGGTTATGTCTGAGGTCTGTTGTATCTCGGCCACCATAACTCCTCCGCAAATAGCATGTATGGTACCAGGGGCAATAAAATAGCTATCTCCTGCTTGTACCTTATGAAAATTAAGAAGCGTTCCTAATGCTTTATTATCGAGTGCCTCAGAATAGGTCTCTTTACTTACGGGAGCCTTGAAATCAACGATTAGGTCTGCGTCCTCATCGGCTTGCATGATGTACCACATCTCCGATTTTCCAAAGGAATCGTGGTGCTTTTTTGCATACTCATCCGCAGGATGCACTTGTACAGAAAGGTCTAAGGCAGCATCTATAAACTTAAAGAGTAAAGGAAACACAGGACCGTGCTTGGCATAAAGCCTTTCTCCTAACAGCTCTGCAGGATATTGCTTGAGTAAGGTGTTTAAATCCTGACCTGCCAAAGGACCATTGTTGACCACAGAAATGTTTCCTGGAACTCCAGAGAGTTCCCAGCTTTCTCCTACATTAGGGAGGTCTGTTTTTTTACCAAAATGTGTTTTGATTTTAGTTCCTCCCCACACCTTGTCTTTAAGGATAGGGTTGAACTTAAGGGCGTAAAGGGGCATTGCATCCATTGCTTATAATTTGTTTAATTCCCTAAGTGCCATGCGGATGTGCGGATCGGCCGCCAAGGCCTTAAATCGCTTTATCAAAATGCCATCTGCATTGAACACGTAGGTTTCTCTGCCCGGCAAGATACCAAGCAATGCACTTTTTACACCGAACATTCGACGAACCTGCCCTTTGGCGTCGGCCAATAGCGTAAAGGGTAAGTTAAATCGTTTTGCGAATTTTGCATGAGATTGCTCTGAATCTCCACTAATACCTATCACCTGTACTCCTGCCGCAGTAAAGTCTTCAAAATGATCTCTAAAACTACACGCCTCAGCGGTACATCCTGGGGTGAAATTCTTGGGATAAAAGTAGATCACAGCGGCTTGCCCAGCCAATTCTTTTTGACTGTCAAACTCATTGCCCTCTTGATCTTTCAATGTAAATGCAGGGAGCTGATCGCCAATTTCTAGGGCCATAACTTATCCTTTGTAGGTTACAAAATTGCGCGGGGTCTCGTAGAGCGTCACCTCCAACTCTAGATCACTCGCTATATGAGGACGAAGCCTGTTGTAAATACAAATAGCAATATTCTCTGCCGTAGGGTTCAATTGCTCAAAATCTTTGACCTCCAAATTGAGATTCTTATGATCGTAAGCATCTTCAACCTCCGTCTTAATGATCGCCTTTAAGTCTTCTATACTTATTACAAAGCCCGTTTCAGGATCCACCTCTCCAGTAACTCCTACAACTAATTCGTAATTGTGGCCGTGGTAATGTGGATTGCTGCATTTTCCGAATACAGCGGCATTCTTCGCCTCATCCCAGGCGGGATTGTACAAACGATGCGCTGCGTTAAAATGGGCTTTTCTGTATACGGTCAGACTCATTTATTGACTGATATGCTGATAATATTTCTCAAAGATGATCTTAAACCAAGCTGTATATTGCTCCGGATGGGCCTCGATATCTGCCTTGACATCTTCTATTGGCATCCATTTCCAGGCTTCTACTTCTTCTGGGTTAATCTGCGGCTCCCCTTCGTAATGTCCTACCATTATATGGTCTAACTCATGCTCGGTAAGACCATTGTCAAAAGGGGCCTTATAAATAAACCAGGTTACTTCTTTCAAGGGCGTTTGAAAACCCATTTCTTCTTGTAGCCTTCTGGCTCCAGCTTCCAAATTGGATTCCCCTTCGCGCTGATGACTACAACAGGTATTGGTCCAAAGCCCTGGAGAATGGTATTTCGACAAGGCACGCTGCTGTAGCATAAGCTCGCCATCTCGGTTAAAAACGAAGACAGAAAATGCGCGATGCAATACCGCTTTCTCGTGTGCCTCCATCTTTGGCATCAGCCCAACTTGCTCATCCCGCTCATTGACCAATACCACCATTTCTTCTTTCATATACACGCTTTTACACAAAAGTACGAAAATGCTTTCCTTTAAATGCAAAAAGGCGCTCATACAAGCGCCTTTTTGGTGAGGTTAATTGGGAAGTCTTAATCCTGTATGATAAACATGGATCGTCTGTTGAGCTGGTGCTCTTCTTCACTACATTCCACTCCGTTGGCACATTGGTTAACCAATCGCGTCTCTCCATAGCCCTTTGCAGATAGTCGCGACGGAGCAATTCCACGCTCTACCAACCAAGCCATGGTCGATTGCGCTCGACGCTCGGATAGGATTTCGTTATATCGATCTGTAGCTCTACTGTCTGTATGAGATTCTATATGAATTACAAGTTCTGGATATTGCTGCATAGCAACTAAGATCTTAGCCAATTCCACAGCAGCATCCGGACGGATGTTGAATCTATCCAAATCGAAATAGATCGGCTGCAAGTCCAATTTACATCCTAAGTCGTTAGAAGCACAAGGAACTCCAATTAGGGCCAAAGAAGCATCTACCACGCTGGTCACATCCGGAGTATTTACAATGCGCTCTGCGGGTTCGTAATCGAGCTTATCTGCGCGAACCACATATTGTGTATTACAGGCCACTACAAAGCTATACTTAGCATCATCGCCCACAATTACAGGTTCTCCAACCGGATTGTTCTCTGCGTCGACCAATTGTACGCGAGCTCCCGGAAGTAGTTCTCCTGTTCCGGCATCGGTGATCACACCTTCTAAAGTGATCTCACACTGTCGCACACGGTAAATCTCGTCATTGGTGAATCCGGCATCGCCATCGCGATTGGAGGAAAGATATCCGATCTTCTTGCTTTCTCTTACGATAAAACCAAAATCGTCTTTCTCGCTGTTTGCAGGTTCACCCAAATTGGTAATTGTAGTAGGCAGTCCATTTTCGTTCAGTGGAGTCATATAAATATCCAATCCTCCGAGGCCTGCACGACCGTCAGAAGAAAAATACAAATGATTGGATTCACTGATAAAAGGAAAACTCTCGCGCGCCTCTGTATTGATCTCGGTAACATTGACAGGATCTCCGTATGTTCCGTCTTCGTTGATGGTTACATACCAAATATCACTTTGTCCAAGCGTTCCGGGCATGTCAGAAGCGAAATACAAACGTTTACCATCCAAACTCAAGGTTGGGTGGGCCACAGAATAATCGTCGCTATTAAATGGAAGCTCTTGAATGTTGGTCCAAAAGGTTTCGCCGCTTAAGGTTGCTTTGTAGATCTTTAGGCGGATGGTCTTGGTCTTGTCTTTCCCACGTTTTCCGTCTATAAAATTGTTACGCGTAAAGTACATATGACGCAAGTCCTGAGTGAACGCAGGATTGGATTCGTGGTATTTAGTGTTCACATCGCCTTTTAAACGCTTGAGGTTGATCAGATCACCCTCGGCATCCATATCGGCAATAAAAAGATCCAAATACGGCTGGTTGTTCCATTCGTGTACTGCTAATTTACCATCCATGATAGTATCTGAAGCAGATGCGAATACCACCTTGTTCTCTCCAAAATAGGCGGGGCCAAAGTCGGAGTTCGCAGTGTTGGCACTCACTTTAGAGAGTTCGTAATCTATTGCACCAAAAGCGATATCCTTTAGATAATCAGGGTTCGCTTTAAAATTGGTAGCAATCTTGGTTGCTCCTCCTTTTTCCACAAAGGTCGCCATCATTTGGTCTGACTCTTCGTAGCGCCCTAGACTTTTAAGGGCTAGCGCGTAGCGATAGTAATAGATCGGTTCGGCTTCTTCTGCGTAATCGCTCACTAGACGTCCGTACCATTTGGCGGCATCTTTATAATCGCTGTTAAAGAAATAGGTGTTTCCTAATTTCTGATAGATCTCTGCAGAGACGTAACCGTCTTTAACTACCTGCAAATAGACCTTCTGAGCATCGATATAGGCGTATTTGTCATATTCCTTATTCGCCTGATTGAGCTGTGTTGTCTGTGCATGACCAAGTTGTAAACTAAGCAGGAATCCCAGAGCAATAAATGCTGATCTGATTGGTGAGGTTGAATTCATGTATGCCCGTTTAGAAGAAGCGCGGTGTTAAAGCGCGTTCTGGTTTATTAAATATCTCGAATCGCACAAAGAATTCATACGATCCGCTGTTGAATTGTTGTAAATCTGTGGTTTCTCTGTCGTAAGCAAAACCTAAGAACAAGCCTTCTGTCGCTTGGAAACCAACCATTCCGCTCAAGGCAGCACTCCAGCGGTAGGCAGCTCCTAAAGTGAATTTCTCATTGATCATGAAGTTGGCCGAAAGATCTACCTGCAAAGGCGAACCACTAACCAATTTGGTCAGTAAGGCTGGTTTGAACTTCACATTAGTTCCTAGATCGAACACATAACCTGTGATAAAGAAATAGTGCAAGCGCTCCGCAGCAATAGTTTGAGCAGAGGTTGGCCCGATCTCACTTTCGTCGAAATGCTTGGTATTTAAAAAGTTCGGTACAGAAAGACCAACATAGAACTTATCAGAATAATAGTAGACTCCGGCTCCGATCTGCGGCTGTAAACGATTGTCAATATTATTCTCAAAGACATCGCTACCGTCTGCAATATTGAGCAAAGAGAAGTCTACATCCAATACATCGATCCCCGCTTTTAAACCAAAAGCGAGTTTATAGAATGCCGAAGTATTGATCGTATACGAATAATCTATGTTTACATTGGATTCTTTAGCCGGGCCGAGCTGTTCACTCACAATAGACAATCCCAGTCCCATGTTCTCCATGGCTCCAATAGGTGAATTCACTGTGAAAGTTCCCGTTTTTGGGGCTCCTTCCAGTCCAACCCACTGACTGCGATACAGGGCTGCAAAATCCAATGATCCACGAGAGCCTGCGTAAGCCGGGTTCACCACCTGCGTATTGTACATATACTGCGTGTACTGCGGATCTTGTTGCGCAAAACTTTCAAAGCAAACGCACATCAAGAGTGTGGCTAGTAGATTTAAAGAAATTTTTCTGATCATTTCCGTATGATTTTAAGGTCCCGGGGATCGCTCCCCGGGAGTCTTTCTTTTATTGTTATTGGTTGTTGATGTATAAGTAACCGTCGTTAGTTAACGTTTCCCCGTCTACAAAGCGACGCAGTACGTAGTAATACGTTCCTGTTGGAAGCTTCTTACCTTCTCTAATGGTTACACGACCTTTAGAGATTCCTTCGAACACGTTCTCTCTACCGCTGGTTCCACCGTAATTGTCGGTTTCGAATACAAGTACACCCCATCGGTTAAAGATCTGCATATTGTTGTTCGGGAACTGTTCGATTCCATTGATCTGGAAGTAATCGTTAAGGCCATCTCCATCTGGAGTTATACCGTTAAAGATCTCGAACTCGGCACCCAATACATCTGGCAATACCACTACTGTTGGATCGTCCGGATCACCATCGCCATTGTTATCGCGGTTGGTTGGATCGTTCGGATCGTCAGATTCGTCAGTAACCTCATTTCCGTTCTGATCAACACCCGTTGCTATAGCTTGGTTGATCACCTCACCGTTCTCGATATCTTCTTCTGTGATCGCGTAAGTAGCAGTAAAGGTCGAATCATCTACCTCTCCTGGCTCCAAGGTGATCGGACCTCCGGTCACTGGTACTAGTGGATCATCTATTGTGATATCGTAAACAGTTACGTTACCTGTATTGGTCACTACGAAGGTGTACGTAATGGTCTCTCCTGGTTGTGGCTGATCGTCTCCGTTCTCATCGTTAAAGACTCCAACTTTCTCTACAGAGATAGATCCGTCCTGACAGATGTTCGTTTCTGTCGGATCGTCTTCTAAGATGCTGTTGTCGTCTGACAAGTCAGATACTTCAGTTCCATCAGGAGCCGTACCAAAGGCTTCTGCCTGGTTCATTACAAATCCGTTATTCACATCGTCTAAAGTAACCGTGTACACTGCAGTGAAAGTTTCTGTATCAGTCTCTCCCGCTGCTATGGTCACAGGACCACCGATCACAGCAACCATAGGATCTACTACAGTTACATTGGTCAAGGTTACATTACCTGTGTTGGTTACAAAGAATTGGTAAGTAATGGTCTCACCAGCGTCGGTACAACCGTCTCCATTTTCATCATTTACGGTACCTACTTTGATCAAGGCAATGCTCGGTGCCTGACATAGGTCGGTCACAGTGATATCGTCCTCTAAGATGCTATTGTCATCAGAAAGGTCGCTTACGGTTCCTCCTAGTGGAGTTACCCCGGTCACCTCGGCCTGATTCTCTTTGAATCCAGCGTCGATATCTGCCTGAGTGATCAAGTAAGTTGCCGTAAAGGTCGTACTGTCTGATTCTCCAGCAGCTAAGGAAGCTAATGGACCTCCTACTACAGCTACATCCGGATCGATCACATTGATATTGGTCAAGGTTACATTACCAGTGTTCACTACAGTGAAGGTATAGGTAATGGTTTCCTTAACGTCTGCACAACCGTCTCCGTCAAGATCGTTGAATACACCTTCCTTGATGATGGCAATGCTCGGTTCTTGACAAAGCTTAGTGATCGTAGGATCATCGTCACTTATGGTCAATCCAGACTCATCACTTACTACCGTTCCATCAGGAGCAGTTCCCTCTGCAGTAGCTTGGTTTACAACCTCGCCTGCATCGATATCTGCAGCAGTAATCGTATAAGTACCCGTATACGTCCAAGTCTCATCTACATCCAATTCACCGTCTCCATCGGTATCACCATCCACAAAAGTGATCGGTGCTACTAGGATATCAGTTACTGTGATGCCCGATAGGCTTACGTTTCCTTCATTAGTTACTACGAAGGTATATTCGATGGTCTCTCCTGCGTCGGCACAGTCATCACCGTTACCGTCTACAAAGATTCCAGTCTTCACAATTGCGATAGCAGGGTTCTGACACAGTTCAGTTACTGTAGCATCGTCTGCATCTACCGTAGTACCAGACTCATCGCTCACTACTGTTCCATCAGGAGCAGTTCCCTCTGCAGTAGCTTGGTTAACAACCTCGCCTGCGTCGATGTCTGCAGCAGTAATCGTATAAGTACCCGTATACGTCCAAGTCTCATCTACATCCAACTCTCCGTCTCCGTCAGTGTCACCATCCACAAAAGTGATCGGTGCTACTAGGATATCAGTTACTGTGATGCCCGATAGGCTTACGTTTCCTTGGTTAGTTACTACGAAGGTATATTCGATGGTCTCTCCTGCGTCGGCACAGTCATCACCGTTACCGTCTACAAAGATTCCAGTCTTCACAATTGCGATAGCAGGGTTCTGACACAGTTCAGTTACTGTAGCATCGTCTGCATCTACCGTAGTACCGGACTCATCGCTCACTACTGTTCCATCAGGAGCAGTTCCCTCTGCAGTAGCTTGGTTAACAACCTCGCCTGCGTCGATGTCTGCAGCAGTAATCGTATAAGTACCCGTATAGGTCCAAGTCTCATCCACATCCAATTCTCCGTCTCCGTCAGTATCACCATCCACAAAAGTGATCGGTGCTACTAGGATATCAGTTACTGTGATGCCCGATAGGCTTACGTTTCCTTCGTTGGTTACTACGAAGGTATATTCGATGGTCTCTCCTGCGTCGGCACAGTCATCACCGTTACCGTCTACAAAGATTCCAGTCTTCACAATTGCGATAGCAGGGTTCTGACACAGTTCAGTTACTGTAGCGTCGTCTGCATCTACCGTAGTACCAGACTCATCACTCACCACTGTTCCATCAGGAGCAGTTCCCTCTGCAGTGGCTTGGTTTACAACCTCGCCTGCATCGATGTCTGCAGCAGTAATCGTATAAGTACCCGTATACGTCCAAGTCTCATCTACATCCAACTCTCCGTCTCCGTCAGTGTCACCATCCACAAAAGTGATCGGTGCTACTAGGATATCAGTTACTGTGATTCCAGATAGGCTTACGTTTCCTTCGTTGGTTACTACGAAGGTATACTCGATGGTCTCTCCTGCGTCGGCACAGTCATCGCCGTTACCGTCTACAAAGATTCCAGTCTTCACAATTGCGATAGCAGGGTTCTGACACAGCTCAGTCACTGTAGCATCGTCTGTATCTACTGTAGTACCTGACTCATCACTCACCACTGTTCCATCAGGAGCAGTTCCTTCTGCGGTAGCTTGGTTTACAACCTCGCCTGCGTCGATGTCTG